>NZ_JBWKRS010000050.1:0-36211 GCF_059419385.1 Pseudomonas sp. GW821-FHT05H12
GGTCGTCAGGGAGAGACTGGCGGCATGAACCTTAAATGGTGTCCAAGAATACTTGACCAGTTCAGCTTGCCTGCGATAGCGGTGCGTCAGCCAACGAAAATGCTGGATGACACACCGCTATCGCAGGCAAGCCAGCTCCCACATGGGGTCGGGTTGTCCAATAAGGTATGAAAACGCGACATGAAGATGTCGCTTATCGGACAGTTCGCCCCGCAACAGTGCGTTCGTCAGCCAATTTCTGTAACCTACCGCCTCTTTATGCGTGCGCATCCCAAAAGGAAGCCCCGCGCTAGACCGGTCGGCCGCCATAAGGGCCGGCAGCATTTCCCTCATCCATAGGGAATCCCTCTCTAAATTCCGATTCAGTAGTGTGGTATTTCCTCAAATGAAAGTGTTGAAAAGCCAGGATATCCTGGCGTTGGGCTTTATGACGTTTGCCCTGTTCGTGGGCGCCGGCAACATCATCTTCCCGCCTATCGTTGGTTTGCAGTCCGGGCCTCACGTCTGGATGGCAGCGCTGGGCTTCCTGATCACGGCTGTGGGTCTGCCGGTGGTCACCGTGATCGCCCTGGCCAAGGTCGGTGGCGGCATGGACGCGTTGAGCAGCCCGATCGGCAAGATCGCCGGTGGCCTGCTCGCGGCGGCGGCGTATCTGGCGGTAGGGCCGCTGTTCGCCACCCCGCGTACCGCGACCGTGTCCTTTGAAGTGGGCCTGGCGCCGCTGACCGGCGAAAGCCCGCTCGCGCTGTTCCTCTACAGCTCGGTGTACTTCCTGGTGGTGTTCTTCGTCTCCCTGTACCCAGGTCGACTGCTGGACACCGTGGGTCGCTTCCTCGCACCGCTGAAGATCATCGCTCTGGCCATCCTCGGTATCGCTGCATTTGCCTTGCCGGCCGGTGAAGTGGGGGTGGCAACGCCGGAATACGTGGCAGCGCCGTTCTCCCAAGGCTTCATCAATGGTTACCTGACCATGGATACCCTAGGCGCGCTGGTTTTCGGCATCGTGATCGTTAACGCTATCCGCTCCCGTGGCGTCGAGTCGCCAAAACTGATCACCCGCTACGCCATCATCGCCGGCCTGATCGCCGGTGTCGGCCTGGCCTTGGTGTATATCAGCCTGTTCCGCCTTGGTTCGGGCAGCCACGCGGTTGCCGCCGGGGCCAGCAACGGCGCAGCGGTGCTGCACGCCTATGTGCAACACACCTTCGGTTCCCTGGGCAGCGGCTTCCTGGCCGTGCTGATCTCCCTGGCGTGCCTGGTGACGGCGGTGGGCCTGACCTGCGCCTGCGCCGAGTACTTCAGCCGTATCCTGCCACTGTCCTACAAGACACTGGTGGTGATCCTGGCGCTGTTCTCGCTGTTCGTGTCCAACCTGGGCTTGACCAAGCTGATTGCGTTCTCGATCCCAGTGCTCACCGCGATCTACCCGCCGTGCATCGTGCTGGTGGCCCTGAGCTTCTGCAAAGACTTCTGGCAGGAGCAAGGCCGTATCGTGGGCCCGGTGATGCTGGTGTCGTTCATCTTTGGTTGCATCGATGCACTGAAGGGCGCAGGCCTGGCGGATTGGATGCCATCGCAACTGGCGCACCTGCCGCTGAGCGAACAGGGCTTGGCGTGGTTGGTGCCTTCGGTCATGACGCTGGTCGTCGCGGTGGTGGTTGACCGTATGCTGGGCAAGCGTAGCGAAGCCATCGCTTAACCCACGGCTACGAGATGTACCGAAATGCCCCGTATCAATCGATACGGGGCATTTTTTATGGGTATCAGGCAGTGTCTTTTCACCTGAACTGGCGTCGAAACAGCATTCCAAAATTGAAATGCGGTCAGTGTGGGAGCTGGCTTGCCTGCGATAGCGGGGTATCAGCCAGCCTGTTCAGTGGCTGACACACCGCTATCGCAGGCAAGCCAGCTCCCACAAGGGCCGTGCTCGTCACTCCTGTAACGCACAAGGACCCGCATGTCGTTCATCGAAAACAACCAGATCCACCTGCTCGCCGCCTTCTGGTTTGCCCTGTGCTGGGGCGGTTACACCCGTTATGCCACCTGGAAGGCCCGGGACACGGCCTGCCTGGCCAGTGTGTTGCACCTGTACCGCGAAGACTGGATGCGCCGCATGCTGCTGCGCGACAACCGTATCGCCGACGCCAGTGTGATCGGCAACCTGGAGCGCAACGCGTCGTTCTTTGCGTCCAGCACCTTGATCATCCTGGCCGGCATTCTCACCGTCCTCGGCGCTTCGGAGCGGGCGGTGTCGTTGCTGGCGGACATCCCCATGGTGCAGCAGGCGTCCCAGGGTATGTCGGAAATCAAGCTGCTGTGCCTGGCGCTGGTGTTTGTCTACGCGTTCTTCACGTTCAGCTGGTGCATGCGTCAATACAACTTTGCGGCGGTGCTGGTGGGATCGGCGCCGATGATCGGTGAACGACAGGTGTCAGAGCAGGAGCGCAATGCGTTTGCCCTGCGCGCGGCGCGGGTGATTTCCATGGCGGCCAACCAGTTCAACTTTGGCCTGCGCTCTTATTACTTCGGCATGACCATGCTCGCGTGGTTTGTCAGCCCCTGGTTGTTCATGTTGATGAGCAGCGGGGTGGTGTTGGTGTTGTACCGGCGTGAGTTTCACTCCGATGTACTGCAGGTGATGGTCTATACGCCTACGGATACACCGTTGCCCGAGCCCGCCAAAGAGCCTGCTTAATCCATTCAGTGTATTAACACGCGGACTAAAAACAGCAGACAAAGAAAAGCCCGCTATCTAAGCGGGCTTTCTTTATTGCAACAAAGCTATTTCAAGCCGCGGTCTCAAGAACCGGTGGCAGGGGTAGCAGGTGCTGCTTCTTTGGCGGCGGCTGCGTTCGATTCAGCCTGAGCTTTGGCAGCATCGGCGTTTTCTTTCGCAGCGTCGTTCACTTTATCCTGAGCCTTCGCCATGTCTTTCTGAGCTTGCTCGGAATGTGCAGCGGCGTCTTGAGCTTTGTCTTCGGATTTCTTGTCGCAGGCAGCGAGACCGAGGGCAGCGGCGAGCATCATGGAAATAGCTAAAGTCTTGCGCATGGGGTGTTTCTCCTTATTGAAGATATCTACTGGCCTTTCGAGCATGGCGGTTCGGCATTAGTTCCTTTTGTTTCATAGATATATAAATCGCTCGCGGGCAGGAACTTTATCTGCCCCGACCATTTTGCGGATCAACACTAATAAGAGTCTGAAAATAATGACCGAAAATCCCCTGTTAGAGCGTGCGACGCGCTTTGTATCGGCCCTGCGCCATTGCCAGGTATTGGGCATTACCGCTCATCAGGCCAGCGAGGAGGGCATGACACTGATCTTGCCCTACGGCGCCCATATCGTCGGCGATCCCCAGACCGGAGTGATCCACGGCGGCGCGCTGACCTCCTTGATGGACACCGCCTGCGGCATGGCCACCCTGTGCGTACTGCCTGAATTTGAGGTATGCCCGACCCTCGACCTGCGCGTTGACTACATGCACCCCGCCGAACCCCACAAGCCGGTCTACGGCTTCGCGCAATGTTACCGAGTGACCACTGACGTGATCTTTACCCGTGGCTTCGCCTACCAGGATGACCCGCAACAGCCTATCGCCCACGTCGTGGGCACGTTCATGCGCATGGGCAAGCGCCTCAAAGGCGCGCAAGGGCTGGGCAACACCATCAAGGGAGCGCAGGCATGACACACCGGTTCAAGACCCGCCTCGAGCAGGCTCACGAGCGTGGTGATTACGAGGCGCTGCTCAACCTGATCCCCTATGCCAAGCTGATTGGCATTGAATGCACCCGTTTAGGCGACGAGCTGCTGTTTCGCCTGCCAGCCAACAAGGACAATATTGGTAACCCCATATTGCCGGCGCTGCACGGTGGCGTGATTGCCGGCTTCATGGAGCTAGCAGCGGCCCTGCACCTGCTGGTCTTCACCGGCTCGCCGGGGCTGCCGAAAATCATCGACTTCTCCCTGGACTACCTGCGCGCCGGGCAGGCCCGCGACACCTACGCCAAATGCCAGGTATGGCGACAGGGGCGGCGTGTGGCGAACGTGGCGATCACCGCCTGGCAGAGCACTCCAGCCGAACCGATTGCCACCGCCCGTGCACATTTCAAGATTGAGGAATCGGTGCGCCCTTGAAATCCCTGTCTTAGCCCCCAACTTTGATGACAACCCGCCGCCCACCTCGAAGGGCGGCCATTGCCATCCAATTGGAGTTTGATGACCATGAGTGTGGAAACTCAAAAGGAAACCCTGGGCTTCCAGACCGAGGTGAAGCAACTGCTGCACCTCATGATCCATTCGCTGTATTCCAACAAGGAAATCTTCCTTCGCGAATTGATCTCGAACGCCTCTGACGCTGTCGACAAATTACGTTTCGAAGCCCTGTCCAAGCCTGAGTTGCTGGAAGGTGGCGCCGAACTGAAAATCCGCGTGAGCTTCGACAAGGACGCCAAGACCGTCACCCTTGAAGACAACGGTATTGGCATGAGCCGCGAAGACGCGATCACCCACCTGGGTACCATCGCCAAATCCGGCACCGCCGATTTCATGAAGAACCTGTCGGGCGATCAGAAAAAAGATTCGCACCTGATCGGCCAGTTCGGCGTGGGCTTCTACTCGGCCTTCATCGTTGCCGACAAGGTTGAAGTGTTCAGCCGCCGCGCCGGTTTGGCTGCCAGCGAAGGTGTGCACTGGGCTTCCAAAGGTGAGGGCGAGTTCGAAATCGCCACCATCGACAAGGCTGACCGTGGCACCCGCATCGTGCTGCACCTCAAATCCACTGAAGATGAGTTCGCCGACGGTTACCGCCTGCGCAACATCATCAAGAAATACTCCGACCACATCGCCTTGCCGATCGAGCTGCCGAAAGAACAGGCCGCTGCCGAAGGTGAGGAAAAACCTGCCCAGGAATGGGAAGTGGTCAACCGTGCCAGCGCCTTGTGGACCCGTCCTCGTACTGAAGTCAAAGACGAGGAATACCAGGAGTTCTACAAGCACATCGCCCACGATTACGAAAACCCGCTGAGCTGGAGCCACAACAAGGTCGAAGGCAAGCTGGAATACAGCTCGTTGCTGTACGTGCCGGCCCGTGCTCCGTTCGACCTGTACCAGCGTGAAGCGCCGAAAGGCCTGAAGCTCTACGTGCAGCGCGTGTTCGTGATGGACCAGGCGGAATCCTTCCTGCCGCTGTACCTGCGCTTCATCAAGGGTGTGGTCGACTCCAACGACCTGTCGCTGAACGTGTCGCGGGAAATCCTGCAGAAAGACCCGATCATCGATTCCATGAAATCGGCGCTGACCAAGCGTGTACTCGACATGCTGGAAAAACTGGCGAAGAACGAGCCTGAGCAATACAAAGGCTTCTGGAAAAACTTCGGCCAGGTGATGAAGGAAGGCCCGGCTGAAGACTTCGCCAACAAGGAAAAAATCGCTGGCCTGCTGCGCTTCGCTTCGACCCAGGAAGAGGGTGGTGAGCAAGTGGTGTCCCTGGCCGAGTACCTGGCACGCGCCAAGGAAGGTCAGGACAAGATCTACTACCTCACCGGCGAAACCTACGCTCAGGTCAAGAACAGCCCGCACCTGGAAGTCTTCCGCAAGAAAGGCATCGAAGTGCTGCTGCTGACCGACCGTATCGACGAGTGGCTGATGAGCTACCTCAGCGAGTTCGACGGCAAGTCCTTCGTCGACGTGGCCCGTGGTGACCTGGACCTGGGTAACCTGGACTCCGAAGAAGAGAAGAAGGAAGCCGAAGAAGTCGCCAAGGCTAAAGAAGGCCTGGTCGAGCGCATCAAGACCGCCCTGGGCGATGCCGTCAGCGAAGTGCGTGTATCGCACCGCCTGACCGATTCCCCGGCGATCCTGGCCATCGGCGAGCAAGACCTGGGCATGCAGATGCGCCAAATCCTCGAAGCCAGCGGTCAGAAGGTGCCGGATTCCAAGCCGATCTTCGAATTCAACCCGGCTCACCCGTTGATTGGGAAACTCGATAGTGAGCAGAGCGAAGAGCGTTTTGGCGACCTGTCGCACATCCTCTTCGACCAGGCGGCCCTCGCCGCTGGCGACAGCCTGAAAGACCCGGCCGCCTACGTGCGCCGACTGAACAAGCTGTTGGTTGAACTGTCGGTTTAACACCGTTGTAGAAAAACCCGCTTCGGCGGGTTTTTTCGTTCTAGTGCACCTCAACTGGAGTAAATGATGAGCCAAGTCACTGTACGTTCCGTGGTCTATCAGATTGATGGCCAGTCTTATGAAAGCCGTCTGGCGTTCGATGCCAGCCACAAAGGGGCGCTGCCAGGCCTGTTGATGGCGCCGAACTGGATGGGTGTGAGTGCAGGTGCTGAAGAGATCGCCAAGAGCGTGGCCAGCAAGGGCTACGTGGTGCTGATCGCCGACCTGTACGGGCAGACTGTACGCCCCTCGAATGGCGATGAAGCCGGCGCGGCGATGATGCCGTTGAAAAATGACAACGCCAAGCTGCTCAAGCTGATGCAAGTAGCGTTTGAACAGCTGCAGGGCCAGGCTGAGGTGGACACCTCGAAACTGGCGACCTTCGGCTTCTGCTTTGGCGGTTTCTGCTCGCTGGAACTGGCGCGTACCGGTGCACCCTTGAAAGCGGCCGTATCGTTCCATGGCACCATCGACACCCAGAACCCGGATGGCGCGAAACACGTCAAGGGCTCGGTGCTGGTGCTGCACGGTGCTTCCGACCCACTGGTGCCGAAAGAGCAACTGCCGAAGTTCGAAGAAGAAATGAACGCGGCCGGTGTGGACTGGCAACTGCTGAGCTACGGCGGTGCGGTGCATTCCTTCACCGACCCGCACGCCAATGTGCCGGGCAAGATGATGTACGACGCCAAGACGGCCAAACGGGCATTTACCTCGATGCACAATTTGCTGGATGAAGTGTTCAAGGCCTGATGGCCCCATCGCAGGCAAGCCAGCTCCCACATTTATCAACCTGTAGGAGCCGGCTTGCCGGCGATGACTATCTCACCGGCAACTCAATTCTCTCGGACTCCCCCAGCACCGTCGGCCAATCCCCAGCCGCCCAGCGCTGCCTGGCCTGCTCGATCACCGCCGGATCACTCGCTACAAAATTCCAGTTGATTCGCCGTGGCCCATCCAGCGGCGCACCGCCGAACACCACCAGGTGGCAATCGCTTTCGGCAAACAGGGTCATTTCCCGGCCCGCCGGTAATACCACCAGGCTGTGCACCTCCAGCGCTTCACCGTCCAATTGCGCGTCGCCCTCCAGCACATACACCGCCCGCTCATCGTGCTCGTCCGGGATCAGCAAGGTCGTGGCCGTCTGCATCTGCACGTCGGCGTACAACGTGGGCGAAAGCACCGGGACCGGTGATTTGAGGCAGAACCCACTGCCGGCGATCAGACGGATCTGCACCCCCAGGTTGTCACTGACCGGCAAACTCTCTGCCGGGTGATGGCTGTAATGCCCCGGGCCGGTTTCGTGGTCCTTGGGGGAGGCCAGCCACACTTGCAGCCCGTGCAGGCTGAACCCGCTGGCCTTGACCGCCTCGGGCGTACGCTCGACGTGGGCGATGGCACTGCCGGCGGTCATCCAGCTGACATCGCCGGCCTGCACCACTTGGTCCGAGCCCAGGCTGTCCTTGTGTTGCAACGTGCCTTCAAACAGGTAGGTGAGGGTCGATAGCCCGATATGCGGATGCTGGCGGATATTCATGCCGCTGCCCGGCGCGTAGCGAGTGAGCAACATATGGTCAAAAAACACAAAGGGGCCGACGCTGCGGCATTCCCGCGAGGGCAGCGGGCGCAGGATCGGCTGGCCCTCGACATCTTCGGGGCGAGGGCGGATCACGGTGAGGGTGGTCATGGGGCGTCCCTGTCTGAGCGGGTTAGAGGCCTCTTGAGCATAACCCGCTCGACGCCAGGTTGCTGCTACTGGCTGAAGGCGCCTTCCGACAGCTTCGTCTCGATGCTGACTTCTGCAGTCGTCATCAGCTTGTGCACGGGGCAACGGTCTGCCACGCGGTGCAGCTCGTCGCGCTGCTCATCGGTGAGCACGCCCTTGAGGGTGAGTTTAACGTTGAGTTTGTATTTGCCCTTTTGCTCTTCGCTGCTGTCATGGGTCACCTCGACGGTCACGCCGGTCAGCGGGATGTCTTTTTTCTGCGCGTAGAGCTTCACCGTCAATGCCTTGCAGGAGGCCAGGGCGGCGTCGAAGTAGTCGTGGGGGGACGGCGCCGAATCGTCGCCGCCCAGGCTCTTGGGCAGGTCGGTGAACAGCTCGTGGTTATTGATGTTCACGCTGTGGCGGAAGTTGTCGTGGTTCAGAGTATTGACGGTAACTGGCATGGTGAACCTCACAGGGCGGCAGGAGAAAGGGTCATGAAGGTATAGAGCATGCTGGCACTGTGGTGTTCCGTATTTATCCATCCAATGCCGTCGCGATTGTGCTGCCTATTGATATCGCGTTTTGGTCTTACGCAAAAAAGGACAAGGGCCGATACCTTTCATGAGACCTGCTGCAGGTGGATGCAGCGCATTTGGAAGGAATCCAGGCATGAGTATCCGTAGTCTGAATATCGCCCCCCGCGCCGGTCTGGGCTTCGGCGTGCTGGCGTTGATGGTGTTCGCCTTGGGCGGTTTTGCCCTGTTGCAGATGGCCAATATGCGCCAGCAGTCGGACCAGGTGGAAAACAACTGGCTGCCCAGCGTGATGGCGGTGGGGGAGATGAGCCAGGACCTGCTGCGGGTGCGCGCGCTGACCCTGCGCTTGCTGGTCAATCGCGACCCGCAGGCACTGGCACAGAATGAACAGAAGCTGGTCGACCTCAAAAGTGGCTTGCACCACGCCCAAACCCTCTATGAAGCGCTGATCGTGCTGCCTGAAGAGCACGCGCTGTTTGATCGCTTCAAGGCCCAGGAGCAGCAATACCTGCAGCGCCAGAAGCAGGTCATGGGGTTCTCCAAGGCCAATCAGTTGGAAGACGCGATCAAAGTGGTCAACGGTGAGATGAACCAGTTGGCCGATGAAATGGCCGGCACCCTGCACGACCTGGTCGAGTTGAACAAAACCAATGCCAACCATGCGGCAAATCTCGCGCAAAGCGTGTTCAGCCAGTCCCGTAGCTGGGTGGTCGGCATGATTGTGCTGACGGCGCTGATCACCATCGGCCTGGCGGTGTGGCTGACGCGCAGCATTGTGCTGCCGCTGGCCCAGTCGCTGAAAGTCGCCCAAGGCGTGGCCAGCGGCGACCTGACGGGCGAGATCAGCGTCACCGGCAAGGACGAGCCTGCGCGATTGCAGCAGGCGCTCAAGGGCATGCAGGAGAACCTGCGCGACACGATCCGGCGGATTGCCGAGTCCTCGAACCAATTGGCCTCGGCCTCTGAGGAGCTTAGTTGTGTGACCGAAGACGCTACCCGCGGGCTGCATCAGCAGAACCAGGAGATCGAGCAGGCCGCCACGGCGGTGAACCAGATGACAGCGGCGGTGGAGGAGGTTGCAAGCAATGCGGTGGCCACGTCCCAGGCGTCCCGCGAGTCAGACCGCATCGCCCAGCACGGGCGCGAGCAGGTGTACCAGACGGTGGTGTCGATCGAAGCCCTGGCTTCGGACGTAACGGCCAATGCCACGCAGGTGGAGGACCTGGCGCAGAAGGTCTATGGCATCAGCAAGGTGTTGGACGTGATTCGCTCGATTGCCGAGCAAACTAATTTGCTCGCACTGAATGCCGCCATCGAAGCAGCACGGGCCGGAGATGCCGGGCGCGGCTTTGCGGTGGTGGCCGATGAGGTACGCGCGTTGGCCCATCGCACCCAGCAATCGACCCAGGAAATCGAGGTGATGATCAGCGGGATCCAGCAGGGCACCGACCAGGCGGTCAATTCCATGCAACTGAGCAACAGCCGTGCACGCTCCACGTTGGATATCGCCAAGTCGGCGGGCACTGCGCTGGAGGAAATTGCTTCGGCCTTTACCCTGATCAATGAGCGCAACCTGGTGATTGCCAGTGCCTCTGAGCAGCAGGCGGCAGTGGCGCGAGAGGTGGATCGCAATTTGATGAATATTCGCGATTTGGCGCACCAGACGTCCACCGGGGCGAACCAGACCAGTGCGGCGAGCCAGGAGCTGTCGCGGTTGGCGGTGGATTTGAACACCATGGTGGCGCGCTTTTCGGTGTAGGGTGCAAGCTCTCGTTGGCCCAATCGCAGGCAAGCCAGCTCCCACAGTGACCGAGTACATCCTGAAGGAATGCGGTCACTGTGGGAGCTGGCTTGCCTGCGATGCAGACGACTCGGTCCTGAATTGATTGCCCATAAAAAAGCCCCGAACCAGTCGGGGCTTTTTCATGCAATCAAGCTGCAGGCCTTACTTGCCCTGCCAGCGTTTCAGCACCAGGGTGGCGTTAGTGCCACCGAAGCCGAAGCTGTTGCTCATCACGGTGTCGATTTTTGCGTTCTCGACGGTCTTGGTCAGGATCGGCATATCAGCCACAACCGGATCAATTTCGTCGATGTTGGCCGAACCGGCAATGAAATTGCCTTCCATCATCAGCAGGCAGTAGATCGCTTCGTGAACGCCAGCGGCGCCCAGGGAGTGACCCGACAGGCTCTTGGTGGAGCTGATGGCCGGCGCCTTGTCGCCGAATACCGCGCGCACGCCTTCCATTTCCTTGGCGTCGCCGACCGGAGTCGAAGTGCCGTGGGTGTTCAGGTAGTCGATTGGGGTATCCACGGTGGACATTGCCATCTGCATGCAACGGATGGCGCCTTCACCACTCGGGGCAACCATGTCGTAGCCGTCGGAAGTTGCGCCGTAGCCGACGATTTCCGCGTAGATCTTGGCACCACGGGCCAGAGCGTGTTCCAGCTCCTCGACCACTACCATGCCGCCACCGCCGGCGATGACAAAACCGTCACGCTTGGCGTCGTAGGCGCGGGAGGCCTTTTCCGGGGTTTCGTTGTACTGGGTGGACAGGGCGCCCATGGCGTCGAACAGGAACGACTGGCTCCAATGTTCTTCTTCACCGCCGCCAGCGAACACGATGTCCTGCTTGCCCAGTTGGATCTGCTCAACCGCAGTGCCGATGCAGTGAGCACTGGTGGCGCACGCGGAGGAGATCGAGTAGTTCACGCCCTTGATTGCAAACGGCGTGGCCAGGCAGGCCGAAACGGTGCTGCCCATGGTCCGCGTGACACGGTACGGACCAACGCGCTTCACGCCTTTTTCGCGCAGGATGTCCAGCGCTTCCATCTGGTTCAGGGTCGATGCGCCGCCGGAGCCGGCGATCAGGCCGGTGCGTACGTTCGATACCTGGTCTTCGCTCAGGCCGGAGTCGGCGATCGCGTCTTTCATGGCCAGGTAGGCATAGGCGGCAGCGTGGCCGACGAAGCGGTAGATCTTGCGATCAATCAGTTCTTCGAGGGGCAGGTCGATGGAGCCGGAAACCTGGCTACGCAGACCCATTTCGGCATATTCCGGGTTGAAGCGGATGCCAGGGCGACTTGCACGCAGGTTAGCGGTGACGGTCTCTTTGTCATTGCCCAGGCAAGAAACGATGCCCAGACCAGTGATAACGACGCGGCGCATGCGGATAACCCTTAAAAGTTGTCAGTGGAAGTGAATACGCCGACCCGAAGGCCTTCGGCAGTATAGATCTCGCGACCGTCGACAGTCACCGAACCGTCGGCGATGGCCAGGTTCAGCTTGCCCTTGAGGACGCGCTTGATTTGAATGTTGTAGGTGACTTTCTTGGCGCTTGGCAGTACCTGGCCAAAGAACTTCACTTCGCCCGAACCCAGGGCGCGACCGCGGCCCGGCAGGCCTTGCCAGCCCAGGTAGAAACCGACCAGCTGCCACATGGCGTCGAGGCCCAGGCAGCCTGGCATGACAGGGTCACCTTCGAAGTGGCAGGCGAAGAACCAGAGGTCCGGGGTGATATCCAGCTCGGCGACCAATTCACCTTTGCCGTACTTGCCACCCTCTTCGCTGATATGGGTGATGCGATCCACCATCAGCATGTTCGGGGCGGGCAGTTGCGCGTTACCTGGGCCGAACAGCTCACCGCGACTGCAGCGCAGCAGGTCTTCCCGAGTAAAGGCGTTTTGTTTGGTCATGCGAGCTCCTCAATAATCCCATGCGGCAGGGTAGGGCAAATCTTCCCGAACCGACTGAAGCGTTACGCCTCATACCGGCAGCCTACACATAGACTATTGCGTTGTAGTGAAAGTCACAGCGTCAAGGCACTGAATGTACACTTGTTCACTGAAATTTTAAACCGGGCCTGTTTATCGGCCCGTTCGGGTGCCTAAGACTGCCGCACTTTCGTCTTTGATGCCAGTCGGAGTTGGCTGATGGCGCGGCGCTATTGCACCCAGCGCTGCAGGATTTGCTGCAAATCCGTGCGTTTGAACGGCTTGGCCAGGTAATCGTTCATTCCGGCTGCCAGGCAGGCTTCGCGGTCGCCCTGCAAGGCGTTGGCCGTCAGGGCGATAATCGGCAGGTCGGCGCAGCCCGGCAGTTGACGGATCTGCCGGGTGGCTTCGTAACCGTCGATCAGCGGCAAGCGGCAGTCCATCAGGATGGCCGTGAAAATCAGGCTCTCGGCGCTGCGGATCGCCTCGGCACCGTCGGTGGCCAGGCTCACTTCAAAGCCCAGGCTGCGCAGCATGGCCTCGACCACGGTGCGATTGACCGGGTTGTCCTCCACCAGCAACACATGCCGACCCTCCCCGGCACTGCCTTTACCGCTGGCGTCCAGGGTGATGGCGGGCAAACTCTGCTGGTCGATGGCCAGCGGGATTTCCAGTGTAAACACGGAGCCCCGGCCTTCTTCGCTCTGGGCGCGCAGCGTGCCGCCCATGCGTTCGGCCAGTGTGCGGGCAATCGGCAAGCCCAGGCCGGTGCCGCCGTAACGTCTTGAAATGGAACTGTCGGCCTGCTGGAACGCATCGAACATCAGCTCCAGGCGTTCCGCGGAAATCCCGATGCCGCTGTCGCGCACGGTGCAGGTGAACCACACCAACTCGTGGTCCAGGGTCTGCCACTGGGGTTCGACCGTGACGGTGCCGTGCTCGGTGAACTTCAGCGCGTTGCCGATCAGGTTCACCAGGATCTGGCGGATGCGCGTCGGGTCGCCCTGCACGCGCAACGAGGCCATACCTGCCGGAATCGGCAGTTCCAGGGCTAGCCCGCGCTGTTGGGCACTGTGCTGGAACGCCTGGGCGCAGCTGCTGATCAGCTCGGCAAGGTTGAACGGGATATGTTCCAGCTCCAGCGCGGCGCGCTCGATGCGCGAGAAATCGAGGATGTCGTTGATGACTTTGAGCAGGTGTTCGGTGGACTCGGAGGCCAGCGCCGCGTATTCGGTCTGCTCCTCAGTCATCTCGGTGGTTTCCAGCAGCTGCAACATGCCCAGCACGCCGTTCATCGGCGTGCGCAGTTCGTGGCTCATCATCGCCAGGAAGTCCGACTTGGCATTGTTCGCCCGTTCTGCTTCTTCGCGGGTCTGGATCAGTTGCGCCATGGCCTGCTGCTGCTCGCGACTGGCCTGGTTGAGGCCCTCGGCCAGGTTGTTGATATGCCGCGACAGGTCGCCCAGTTCCGAGTCATCCACAATCGGCAGGGGCGTCTGATAATCCCCTTGCTGGATCGCCTTCACCGCGTGGCCCATCGCGCTGATCGGCTGCGACAGGCTGGCCGCCAGGCGCCGGGCAAGCAGGAAGGTAAACAGCAGGGCGAACAGCGCCAGGATGCCGGCCTTGAACAGGATCTCCTGCTGGCGCTGGCTGAAGGCGTCGTTGGACATGCCGACGATCACGCGGCCCAGGTAGTCCGCGCGGGGCGCCTTGGGTTCGTTCAGGTTGTCCTGGAAGAAGTCATTGCCCAGTTGGATATGTTGCAGGCGAATCGGCGCCTGGAAGACTTTGACCGACAACGAGCGGTCGTGTTTTTCCGACGGTTGTTCGACGTACACCAGGATGTTCTCGGTGCTGTCCTGGATTTCCAGGAAGCGCACATGGGGCGTGGCCAGCGTGGCGCGCAACAGGCTGTCGAGCACATCATTGTTGCCGGAAATCACCCCGTACTCGGTGGCCGGTGCCAGTTGGTTGGCGATCAGTTGGCCGGTGTGATCCAGTTCCTGACGCAGGTCCTGGATACGCACGAAGGTAAAGAAGCTGATCAACAGCAACGTCAGCAACAGCGCCGGGCCCAGGGTAATGAGCTGGGTGCGGGTGTTGATGTCCCAACGACGACGCAAGGTCATGGGCGTTTTTCTCCTTCGGCCAAGCGGGCGGCGACGGCGACTTCATCCACCTGTTCGATGCCCAGTGAGCGCGCGACTTGCGGGTTGCCCACGACTTTGAAGTGTTCCGGGTACAAGGTGCGCGGCCAGTTGGCGGGCGGGTGGTCCAGCAGGCGGTCGAGCACAGCCAGCCAATCGGTCTGGTCGCTGTAGGTGCTGGCCAGGCTGCCGGCTCGCACAAACCCTGCGTTGGGCCCTATCAGCGGCAATTGCTGGGCGTAGCTGCTGAGCAACAAATTCTTCGCGGTTTTCGGGTTGTACAGCTGTGGGTCATCGAGGCCTAGCAGCACGTCGCTGTTTTTGAACAGGGTTTGCAACGGCCGACTGTCGCTGATGTTGTCCCAGCGCTGCGGCACGATTTCCAACCCTTTGGGCGTCGCGTACTGGCGCAGTTCCGGCAGCAGGAACTCACTGTCGGCGCCGTAGAGCACGCCGATGCGCCGTGCCTGAGGCAGGATGCTGGCGATCAGGTTCAACTGGCGCTCCAGCGGAGGGTCGCTCCACAGCAGGCTGATTTTGGCCGGGTGGGCGGTGCCCAAGCGTTGTCGGGCTTGCAGGCGGCTGATGCGCAGCACCAGGGTCGGCGGGCCCTGGGTGTCTTGCAGGCGCCAGTCGAGGCCGGGCAAGTCCAGCAGGATCAGGCGTGTGTTGGAGGGCAGTTGGTTCGGCGCAGGCAGGTCCTTGAGCGCCGTGAACGTGACGTGGTCTTCGGGGCGCTGCTGGGCGAGCGCTTGGGCAAAGGCCTGGACCCCGGCACTGTCTTCGGCGGCGGTCAGCAGGATATCGGCGCTCCACGCCGGTGCCGTCAACAGCAGGCACGCCAGCAACAGGCCGCGTCGCCACAGGCGTGAAACAAAGAGGAGGGTCATCCGTGACTGATCGCCCATGTCAGAATTCTAACTCCGCGCTGAAGTAGAGCACGTGGCGATGGTCGTAGTTGTTGTCGGCCCAGGTAGTGGGCTGGTTATCGAGGCGTTGTTGCAACATGCCGGCCAGCTCCACGTTGGCTTTGCCCAGGGCAATGCGCTTGGCCACCCGTAGGTCGACCCGTTCGAAGCGATATTGATTGAGTGCGTCGTCGCCATAGTAGAACAGCGCGCTGGACCAGCCGTGGCCCCATTCACGCAGCCAACCGGCCGAGCCACTGTTACGCGCTGTCTGCAGCTTGTCCAGTGGGTTGCTGGCGGTGGTGTCGACGTAAGCATAGGTCAGGCGCAGGCGGTCGGCGTTGCTCATGCGCCAGTCGAACTGGGTTTCAGCGCCGGTAAAGCGTGAGCTGTTGGCATTGCTGGCAATGTACTGGTTGTTGCGCAGGGGCGAGCTGATCATGTCGGTGATTTCGTCATAGAACAGCTTCACGTCCACATTCAGCCCTAGGTCGGCAAAGAACCCGTTGTAGCCCAGTTCCCGCGAGCGCATCAGTTCTTTGTCGAGGTTGCCCGGGCCACGGGTCACCACGAAATACTGGCCGGAGTTCTGACCGTAGGCCGGCGAGCTGAGGTTGGTGACGCGGTAGCTCCAGTTGACGTTGTTCTCGAACATGTCCGGCGAGCGGATCGCTTCGGAATACACCGCGCGCAGGCCGTGGCGTGGGTTGATCAAGTAGTTGACCGCCACCCGTGGCGTCAGCGAGTTGCCGCTCAAATGGGTGTCTTCGTACATCGCGCCGCCTTGCAGCAGCCAGTGTTCGCTGGCCCGCCATTCCAGGTGGCCGAACAGGCGCCATGTGGTGTCGTCGAGGGTGCCATTGAAGTAGGTGTCGGAGTCGGCGCGGTCGTAGCGGTAATTCATGCCGCTGACCAGGCGCAGGCTGTCGGACAGGCTGAGGGTGTCCTGCACCTCGATGTCGTAGCGGCTTTCGCGGGTGCTCTGGTCGATGTCACCGCACACGCTCTGGCTGGCGCCATTGCGCCACTGGTCCAGCACCTGATTGGCCAGGGCCTGCTCGGCGGCACTGCCGGGCGGTGCGGAGCCCTGGCTGTAGGTGTCCATGTGCCGGGCCAATTGCTCGGCGTAGTTGGGATTGAGCTGCCACAGGCGGGTCAGCTCGGGGCTGAAGGACACTTTGGCGTCGCAGGCTTTCCAGACCTGCTGGCGATCCCACTGCTGCGCCGAACCCTGGATATACAGACTGTGCTCCGGGTTGAAGTCGAAATTCCAGCGCAGGGAACCGGCATAGTCCTTGGCAGTGACGTCGGAATTGGTACCGCCTTCGGTAATCCCGGCGAAGACCGGTGTGTAAGTGTAGGGGCGCTGGTTGGTGCCTTCCTTGGCGTCCAGTTGCCAGTCGATGCTCTGCTGCGCGTTCAGCGTTTGGCTCACTGCCAGGCTGAAGCGGCTGAGGCGACGGCTGTCACGGCGGTCGGCGCCGGCGGCATCGCTGTCAAAGCCATCGTCCTGCTGGCCCGACAGGGACAGACGCAAGTCACCGGTTTCCCAGCCCACCCCCTGGCTGGCGTAGAAGTCGTTGATCCCGCGTTCGCCACGGATGACCTTGACCCGCGTGCCCTGGCTGTTGGCCGGCGAACGCGTGAGAATGTTGACCACCGCCATCAACGCATTGGCGCCATAGCTGACGGTGTTGGGGCCACGGAACACTTCGATGCGCTCGATATCCTCCATGGCCACAGGGATATCGCTCCAGTCCACGGTTGCCAGGCCGGCGCGGTACACCGAGCGCCCGTCGATCAGCACCTGCATGCGTCGCGCATCGCTGGCGCTGGTGCCGTGGTAGTTCACCGCCGCCTGGTTGCCGGTGGTGTAGCCGACCATCATCCCCGGCACCAGGCGCAGCAGTTCGCTGATATCCCGTGCGCCGCTGGCCTTGATCAGCTCGCTGTCGATCACGGTCATGCTGCCTGGCACGGCGGCGGCCGATTGTTTCAGGCGGGTGGCGGTCAGCACTTGCGGCAGTGGCTGGCTGTCCAGGAACAGGTCATCAGCCAGCGCAGGTGCACTGCACAACAGCATCAACAACACAGATGAGCGGGGAGGAGGGCCCAAATACACGGCACGGCCTTGATAATTACGGATAGCCGCCCATGTTAACTGAGGCGGGGCCTTTTGCCAGTCGCCGCCCTTGCATTTACTTCACACAGGCATGGCATTTTCCGACAAGCGCGTGAATTGACACGGGGGCTGGCCGCAATCGGGTCGCCCCGTATAATGCCGCCATCGCCACTGGTATGGATTAACGGATTGCATATGACTGAACAGCGCCCTATTGCGGTCCTGGGAGGCGGAAGTTTTGGTACCGCCGTGGCTAACCTGCTGGCTGAGAACGGCCACGCGGTGCGCCAGTGGATGCGCGATCCCGAGCAGGCCGAGGCCATTCGCGTCCACCGGGAAAACCCCCGTTACCTTAAAGGCATCAAGGTGCACCCGGCCGTTGAGCCGGTTACCGACTTGCTCGAAACCCTCACCGCCTGCGATCTGTGCTTTGTGGCGCTGCCTTCCAGCGCCTTGCGCTCGGTGCTGGCGCCCCATGCCGAGCGTCTGGCGGGCAAGCTGCTGGTCAGCCTGACCAAGGGCATCGAGGCGCAGACCTTCAAGCTGATGAGCGAGATCCTCGAAGAGATCGCCCCCAAGGCGCGTATCGGCGTGCTGTCCGGGCCGAACCTGGCGCGGGAAGTGGCCGAACACGCGCTCACCGCCACGGTCATCGCCAGTGAAGACGAGGCCCTGTGCGAGCGCGTCCAGGCCGTGTTGCATGGCCGCACCTTTCGCGTCTACGCCAGCGGCGACCGCTTTGGCGTCGAGCTGGGCGGTGCGCTGAAAAACGTCTACGCAATCATTGCCGGCATGGCCGTCGCCCTCGGCATGGGCGAAAACACCAAGAGCATGCTGATCACCCGCGCCCTGGCCGAGATGACGCGCTTTGCGGTGAACCAGGGCGCCAACCCGATGACCTTTCTGGGTTTGGCCGGCGTGGGCGACTTGATCGTGACCTGTTCCTCGCCCAAGAGCCGTAACTACCAAGTCGGTTTTGCGCTCGGCCAGGGCTTGAGCCTGGAAGACGCGGTGACGCGCCTGGGCGAAGTGGCTGAAGGGGTCAACACCCTCAAGGTTTTGAAGGCCAAAGCCCAGGAAGTTGGGGTGTACATGCCGCTGGTCGCCGGGTTGCACGCGATCCTGTTTGAAGGGCGCACCTTGAACCAGGTCATCGAGCTGCTGATGCGCGCTGAGCCGAAAACCGATGTCGACTTTATTTCCACCAGTGGTTTCAACTGAGGAACGCGCCATGAACGACCCGAAAGACGCCCCTAAATACGAGTCCATCCTGCTGCGCATTCTGTGGATGCTGGTGTTTGCCCTGGTGTGGCAAGTCGCGCAATTCCTGCTCGGTGCGCTGGTGGTGGTCCAGTTGATTTATCGCCTGGTCTACAGCGCGCCGAACCTGGGCCTGATGAATTTCGGTGACAGCCTCAGCCAGTTCCTCGCGCAGATCGGCCGTTTCGGCAGCTTCCATACCGAGCAAAAACCTTGGCCGTTCGCCGATTGGCCGACCCCACGCGCACCCGAAGGCGAAGCCGCGCACAGCGTGCCGCCTGCGCCGCACCCGGCCCGCGATGAAGAGCCAAAACTGTGAAGCTGTGGATATTGCGTCACGGTGAGGCCGAAGGGCACGCCCGTACCGACGCCGAACGCAACCTTACCGAGCATGGCCGTGGCGAAGTCTTGCGCAGCGCTGCGCACCTGATCGGCCAGCCCATCGCCGCCATCATCGCCAGCCCGTATGTGCGGGCGCAGCAGACCGCGCACCTGGTGCGCGATGCGTTGGGGTTCGAGCCGCAGATCCGCACGGTGCCGTGGCTGACCCCCGACGGCAACCCGTTGCAGGTGCTGGAAAAACTCGACACCGATGACAATGTGCTGCTGGTCAGCCACCAGCCTTTGGTGGGTAGCCTGATCAGCTTTTTGCAGCATGGCCACCAGCGCCAACCGCAACCGATGCACACCGCCAGCCTGGCGGAATTGGAGGGTGACTTCCCGCTGGCGGGGCTGATGAGCCTGGTCAGCGTGAAGAATCCGTAGGAACGATCGCCGCTTTTTGTGTGCTATATAGTCAACCAAGCAAGTGCTTGGTTGGCTATCATCGGAACACAAAGGAGCGCGTCCCATGCCTGTCGCTTTTCGTTTGCCGTTGCAGGTCTTCTTCGAACGTGAAGCGCGGCACCCGCGCAAAACCTTTCTCGTGCAGCCCGTTGGCGGCGGTGAGGTGCAAACCCTCACCTGGGAAGAGGTTGGCCAGCAAGCCCGTCGCGCCGCCCACTGGCTGCGCGCCCGAGAGCTGCCCCAGGGCTCGCACATCGCCCTGATTTCCAAAAACTGTGCACACTGGATCATCGCCGACCTGGCGATCTGGATGGCCGGGCACGTCTCAGTGCCGCTGTACCCCAACCTCACCGCCGACTCGGTGGCCCATGTACTCACCCATTCCGAGGCGGCGCTGGCGCTGATCGGCAAGCTCGACGATTGGCCTGCCATGGCGCCCGGCATTCCA
Organism: Pseudomonas sp. GW821-FHT05H12; assembly: GCF_059419385.1. NCBI lineage: Bacteria > Pseudomonadati > Pseudomonadota > Gammaproteobacteria > Pseudomonadales > Pseudomonadaceae > Pseudomonas > Pseudomonas sp. GW821-FHT05H12. The sequence continues at coordinate 19,792 of NZ_JBWKRS010000050.1, forward strand.
CACAGTGTGCCGACCATCAGCTTGCCGCTGTGCCCGGCTGGCACTTTCGATTTCACCTGGGCCGACTTGCAAAACTGTTCGCCCATCCAGGACAGCCTTGCGCCTGACGCTTCCAGCCTCGCCACCCTCATCTATACCTCCGGCACCACGGGCTTGCCCAAAGGCGTGATGCAGACCTTCGGTGCATTGGGCTTTGCCGCCACGCGCGGCACCGAATTGTTCGGCCTGGGGGAGGACGACCGGCTGTTGTCCTACCTGCCGTTGTGCCATGTGGCAGAGCGGATGTTTGTGGAAATGGCAGCGATCTATACCGGTCAAACGGTGTTTTTCGCCGAAAGCCTCGACACCTTCCTGGCCGACCTGCGCCGGGCACGCCCGACCGCGTTGTTCGGCGTGCCACGCATCTGGACCAAGTTCCAGATGGGTGTTTATGCCAAGGTCCCGGAAAAACGCCTGGAAACCCTGCTGCGCCTGCCTTTTATCGGCAAGCGCATCGGCCATAAGGTGCTGGCGGGCCTGGGGCTGGATGCGTTGCGCATTGCCTTGTCCGGTGCCGCGCCCGTGCCCGAGGCGTTGCTGCGCTGGTATCAGCGTCTAGGGTTGGACGTGCTGGAGGTGTACGGCATGACCGAAGCCTGCGGTTATTCCCATGTGTCCCGACCGGGCCAGCAGAAGCTCGGCTGGATCGCCCAGCCATGCCCCGGCGTTGAAGTGCGTATCGACCCGTCGGGCGAAGTGCAGGTGCGCAGCGGCGCGACAATGCTGGGCTATTTCAAGGACCCGCAGAAAACCGCCGAGACCCTCACCGATGATGGCTTCCTGCGCACCGGCGACAAGGGTGAGCAGGACGCCGAGGGCCGCCTGCGCCTCACCGGGCGTCTCAAGGAAATCTTCAAGACCAGCAAGGGCAAGTACGTGGCCCCGGCGCCGATTGAAAACCGCCTGGCCGAGCACGCACGCATCGAACAAGTGTGCGTGGTGGGGGATGGCCTGATTGCCCCGATGGGGTTGTGCGTGCTGTCGGCCGTTGGCCAGGCGGAGAATCGCGAGGCGCTGCAGGGAAGCCTTGAGCGCTGGCTGGAACAGGTCAACCAGACGCTGGACAAGCATGAACGCCTGCAGCACCTGGTGGTGGTCAACGACAACTGGGCAGTGGAAAACGGCTTTATGACCCCCACGCTGAAGATCAAGCGCAGCGTGATCGAGGCGACTTACGGTGAACATTTACCGACTTGGAGCGAGCGTTCCGAAACCGTTCTGTGGCAGGATTAGGGCCATCATAAAACCAAAAAGGATTGACCCATGAGTTTGTGGCGCACACAACCCAACATCGAACAACTCAATGCCATCCAGAAAAACACCATCGGTGAATTGCTGGATATCCGTTTTGAAAGTTTTGATGAAGAATCCCTGACCGCCAGCATGGTGGTCGATCACCGTACCCACCAGCCCTATGGTCTGCTGCACGGCGGCGCCTCGGTGGTGCTGGCTGAAAGCGTCGGCTCCATGGCGGCCTACCTGTGCATCGACCCGAAAAAATTCTATTGCGTGGGCCTGGAGGTCAATGCCAACCACCTGCGTGGTGTGCGCAGCGGGCGGGTGACGGCGGTGGCGCGGGCGATCCATATCGGTCGGACGACCCAGGTCTGGGACATCCGCCTGACCAGCGATGAGGGCAAGGCCAGCTGCGTTTCGCGCCTGACCATGGCCGTGGTGCCGCTGGGCGAGCAACCGCCGGCACGATAGGCATGGCGTGAGTGTCATCATTCCTGGCAGTTACAGTCATTGCTGTGCTGCCCGGGGCTGGTGACAATTCAGTTCTGTTTTTGTAGATGGATCCCGTATGTCGCAGCACGTGTTTTTTGCCCACGCCAATGGTTTCCCTTCGGCCACCTACGGCAAGTTGTTTGCCGCCCTGGCCCCGGAATACGCGGTGGCTCACTTGCCGCAGCACGGTCACGACCCCAGGTTCCCGGTGGACGATAACTGGCAGAACCTGGTGGACGAACTGATCCACCACCTGGAGCTGCAACCTGAACCCGTGTGGGGCGTGGGCCATTCCTTGGGCGGCGTGTTGCATTTGCACGCGGCCATGCGTTGCCCGCAGCTGTATCGCGGCGTGGTGATGTTGGACTCGCCGGTGCTGACCCGGGCCGACCGCTGGGTGATCCGCGCCGCCAAGCGCTTTGGTTTTATCGACCGACTTACGCCGGCTGGACGTACCTTGGGCCGTCGTGAAGAGTTCACTGACCTTGCCTCCGCGCGCAGCTATTTCGCCGGTAAAACCCTGTTTCGCGGGTTCGATCCCGAATGCTTCGACGCGTACCTGCAACATGGCTTGCAACAGGTCGGTGATCGCCTGCGCCTGCGTTTCGACCCGGCCACTGAAATCAGCATTTACCGCGGCGTGCCTCACACCAGCCCCGGCCAAGTGCGCCAATTGAAGGTGCCGCTGGCGGTGGTGCGCGGTCGCCAGAGCCGAGTGGTGATGCGCCACCACGCCAGCGGCGTTGACCGCCTGCCCATGGGCGAGATGCTCACCATACCCGGTGGGCACATGTTCCCGCTTGAGCGTCCACAGGACACCGCCACCTTGATCAAAAACCTGTTCTCCCGCTGGGACGCCCGTGAGCGCAGTTGCGCATGAGCACGCCGGTCGAGGAAGTCCGCTTGAGCCTGGCGCATATCGAGCTGGCGGCACACTTGTTTGGTCCCGAAGACGGTTTGCCGGTTATCGCTCTGCATGGCTGGCTGGACAACGCCAACAGCTTTGCGCGCCTGGCGCCAAAACTGACGGGGTTGCGCATCGTTGCCCTGGACATGGCCGGCCACGGGCATTCGGCGCATCGTCCTGCCGGGGCGGGCTATGCGTTGTGGGATTACGTCCACGATGTGCTGCAAGTGGCCGAACAACTGGGCTGGAAACGTTTTGCATTACTTGGCCACTCCCTCGGCGCCATCGTTTCCCTGGTGCTGGCCGGTGCCTTGCCGGAACGGGTGACGCACCTGGGATTGATCGACGGCGTGATCCCGCCGACCGCCAGTGGCGAGAACGCCGCCGAGCGCTTGGGCATGGCCTTGCAGGCGCAGTTGAGCCTGCAGGACAAACGCAAGCCGGTGTACGGCAGCCTCGATCGTGCCGTGGAGGCGCGCATGAAAGGGGTGGTGGCGGTCAGTCGCGAAGCCGCCGAACTGCTGGCCCAGCGCGGTTTGATGCCGGTGCCGGGGGGATACACCTGGCGATCCGATAGCCGATTGACCCTGGCCTCGCCGATGCGTCTGACGGATGAGCAGGCGATGGCTTTCGTGCGGCGCGTCGGTTGCCCCACGCAGTTGGTGGTCGCCGCCGACGGCATGTTGGCGAAACATCCCGAATTGCTTTCTCAGCTACCCTTCACCGTGACCACGCTGCCAGGCGGCCATCATTTGCACCTGAATGACGAGCCCGGCGCGATCCTTGTTGCAGACTGTTTCAATCGGTTCTTCTCCACGCCTTGACTTGGCGGGGTCAACTGCCGAGGCTGGGCGGATTGAAAGGGAGTCAACCATGAACAATCTCAACACTGCTTCGACCTCCAGTGGCCCAGGCGCGTTGATCCGATGAGCGTGCGTAAAGGATGTTTCCGTATCCTGGGGCTGAGCCTGCTGAGCCCCCTGGTGTTCGCCGCCGACGTACCGGGTAGCCAAGACCTGCCCACCGTGGCCCGTCAGGTCGACGCGCAAATCGTCGACTACCGCCCCGCCGAAGAAAAAGAACGCATCTACCCCATGGGCGCGATCCGCAAGATCAGCGGCCAGTTGCGCTATGAAGGCCAGGCCACGGCGCGCGGGCAAACCACCGCCATTACCTACGAACTGCCACCGGAGCACACCTCCAGCGCGGCGTTCACCGCAACTCGTGAAGCGTTGCAGGCCAAGGGCGCGCAACTGTTGTTCTGGTGCCAGGCCCGCGATTGCGGCGAAAGCAGCTTGTGGGCCAACGAGGTATTCGGCAATGCCAAACTGGTGGGCGCCGACGGCCAACAGGAATACCTGCTGCTGCGCCTGGCCGCCCCCCAGGACAATTCCCTGGTGGCGCTGTATGGCATCACCCGGGGCAACCGCCGTGCCTATCTGCATGTGGAACAACTGGACGCCAGCGCGCCACTGGGCGACCTGCTGCCCACCTCGGCCACGTTGCTGCGTGAGTTGAAAAGCACCGGCGAGCTGGACTTCCCGACATTGGGCGTCGAGCCTGATGCCACCTGGCTTAACCTTATTTCCCGTGGGTTGAACCTCGACGCTACCTTGCGCGTAAGCCTCACCGGCCCTACGGCCGAGGCCTGGCGCCAGGGCCTGATCGACAGCGGCGTGCGCGCTGCCCGCCTGGAAACCGGCACCGATGCTGCCAAAGGCCTGCACCTGCATCTGATACGCTAGGCATGACCAGGCGAACGGACCCGCGCCGTTCGCCTAAGCTCTCTTCCTAAGCCCTCTTCTCGAGATACCCGATGCTCAATAACGATCGCCTGCTGGTGCAAATCCTGCTGCTGGTGCTGTTCGGTGCCAGTTTCTGGGTGATGGCGCCGTTCTGGTCGGCGCTGTTCTGGGGCGCGGTGCTGGCGTTTGCCAGTTGGCCGCTGATGCGCTTGCTCACCCGTTGGCTGGGGGGGCGTGAGTCCCTGGCAGCGGGCATCCTGACGTTGGGCTGGATGTTGCTGGTGGCGGTGCCGCTGGTGTGGCTGGGTTTCAACCTGGCCGACCATGTGCGCGACGCCGTGGGCCTGATCAAGGACATCCAGGTCGATGGCCTGCCCGAAGCGCCAACCTGGCTCGGTTCGATCCCGTTTATCGGCGAGCGGCTGGTGGCGACCTGGGACAGTATCGACCAGCAGGGTGCGGCGCTGATGGTCAGCATCAAGCCTTACCTGGGGCAGGTGGGCAACTGGTTGCTGGCGCGCAGTGCGCAGATCGGCGGCGGCATCCTTGAGTTGACCCTGAGCCTGGTGTTCGTGTTTTTCTTCTACCGTGACGGGCCGCGCCTGGCGACCTTTGTGCATCGCCTGCTGGAACGCCTGATCGGCGAGCGTGCCGGTTACTACATCGAACTGGTGGCTGGCACCGTGCAACGGGTAGTCAACGGTGTCATCGGTACTGCCGCCGCACAGGCCCTGCTGGCGCTGATCGGTTTCTGGATCGCAGGCGTACCGGGCGCGTTGGTGCTGGGCATCGTGACCTTCCTGCTCAGCCTGATCCCCATGGGCCCGCCGCTGGTGTGGATCCCGGCAACGGCCTGGCTGGCGTGGAAGGGCGACTACACCTATGCAGTGTTCCTGGGTGTGTGGGGCACGTTTATCATCAGCGGCGTTGACAACGTGCTCAAGCCCTACCTGATCAGCCGGGGCGGCAACCTGCCGCTGGTGATCGTGCTGCTCGGGGTGTTCGGCGGGTTGATCGCCTTTGGTTTTATCGGGTTGTTTATCGGCCCGACCTTGCTCGCGGTGGCCTACAGCTTGTTGATGGACTGGAGTGCGACTCAGGCCCAGGGCCGCCGGGAGGATAAATCGATCTGACAGACCGCCATCGCAGGCAAGCCAGCTCCTACAGGGGGCCGTGCCAGCGATTAGGCTCTTGGTAGCCACATGACGGCGGTCAGGCCGCCGCCTGGGGTGTCTTCCAGGCTCAGGTGGCCGCCGAGGCGTTCCACCGCTTCCTTGGAAATCGTCATGCCCAGGCCGACGCCGCCGGAGTTGCGGTTGCGTGAGCCTTCGAGCCGGAAAAACGGCTCGAACACCGCCTCGCGTTTGTCGGCGGCAATCCCCGGGCCGTGGTCGATCACACGGATCACCAGCGCGCCCTTGCTGTCCGCCAGTTCCACGCGGGCGGTGCCGGCGTAGCGCAGGGCGTTGTCGATCAGGTTGTTGAGGCATGAGCGCAGCGCCATGGGCTGCACCTGCAAGGGCGCGCAGGTGCCCGAGAACTGCACGTCGCAGCCCTGGTCCTGGGCGTTTTCACTGAGGGATTCCACCAGCGCCTGTACATCGAGCCAGTGTCGGGTTTCGCTGGTGCGTTGTTCGTGCAAGTAGCTCAGGGTGGCATCGAGCATGCCTATCATGTCGTCCAGGTCCTGGCGCATCTGGCCTTGCAGCTTGGTGTCCTCGATCTGTTCCAGGCGCAGCTTGAGGCGTGACAGCGGGGTACGCAGGTCATGGGAGACCGCCCCGAGCATGCGCGCGCGCTGGCTGACCTGCTCGCGAATGCGTTTTTGCATCATATTGAAGGTGGATGCAGCTTGCCGTGCTTCCCTCGGCCCGGACTCATTGAGCGGCGGGCTGTCGAGGTCGACGCTCAAGCGCTCGGCTGCCGCGCTGAGGCGCTGGATCGGCCGGCTCAGCAGCTTGGCGCCATACCAGGCTGCGATGATCAGCGAAATGAACTGGAACGTCAGCGGCACCACCGGCCCGCCAAACCAGGGGCGAGGGTGCTTCTTGTGCAAGGGGGTGAAGCTGCCGTCTGCTTGCTGCACGAACATTTCGCCAGGCGGCGTTGGCGGCGGGCCGTAGTGGTGAAACCAGAAGATCGCCAGCACGTGGGCCAGCACGATGGCTACCAGCAATACGCCGAACAGCCTGCCGAACAGCGTATTGAAGGCGTTGCGCATCAGCCGATATCCCGCGCGTCGAACAGGTAGCCTTCGCCACGTACGGTTTTGATCAACTGCGGTGCCTTGGGATCGTCGCCCAGCTTTTGGCGCAAGCGCGAGACCAGCAAGTCGATGCTGCGATCAAACGCTTCGATGGAGCGGCCACGGGCGGCGTCCAGCAATTGTTCGCGGCTCAGTACGCGGCGCGGGCGCTCGATGAACACCCACAGCAAGCGAAACTCGGCGTTGGACAGCGGCACCACCAGGCCGTCGTCGGCCACCAGCTGGCGCAACACGCTGTTGAGGCGCCAGTTGTCGAAGCGGATATTGGCGCGCTGTTCGGTACGGTCATCACGCACCCGACGCAGGATAGTCTGGATGCGCGCCACCAGTTCGCGCGGCTCGAAAGGCTTGGACATGTAGTCGTCGGCGCCCAGCTCCAGGCCGATGATACGGTCGGTAGGTTCGCAGCGTGCGGTGAGCATCAGGATCGGGATGTCCGATTCGGCGCGCAGCCAGCGGCACAAGGACAGGCCATCTTCGCCCGGCAGCATCAGGTCGAGCACCACCACGTCGAAGGTTTCGGCCTGCATGGCTTGGCGCATGGCGGCGCCATCGGTCACGCCGACGGCAAGAATGTTGAAGCGTGCCAGGTAATCGATCAGCAGTTCGCGGATCGGCACATCGTCATCGACGATCAGGGCGCGGGTGTTCCAGCGCTTTTCGTCGGCGATCACAGCGCCTTTTTGCTCGTCGTTCACAGAGACTGAAGAAATATGCATAGTGCGATCATCTGCCTGGTTGTTGCTGTCAGCATAGGCGCCCAGCCCCATGGCTGGAAGTGCTGGACGGTCGGTCGTGGGGGCGAGGCTAGCCGGGGGGCGTGTTGAGGGCATGTCGTGAATGTATCTGGCTCGATACAATTGGCGAAAATGGCCGCCGCAACGCGGTCTGTCAGTATTTACCGATCATCGGATCCCGCAACGGCGCCGCTTGCGCTACAATCCGCGCCGATTTCGACTTGCCTGAGAGCCCATTCCAATGTCCGTCTGCCAGACTCCTATCATCGTCGCCCTGGATTACCCCACTCGTGACGCCGCACTGAAGCTGGCTGACCAGTTGGACCCCACGCTTTGCCGGGTCAAGGTCGGCAAGGAACTGTTCACCAGTTGCGCCGCCGAAATCGTCGGCACCCTGCGTGACAAAGGCTTCGAGGTATTCCTCGACCTGAAATTCCACGATATTCCCAACACCACCGCCATGGCGGTCAAGGCCGCCGCCGAAATGGGCGTGTGGATGGTCAACGTGCACTGCTCCGGTGGCCTGCGCATGATGAGCGCGTGCCGCGAAGTGCTGGAACAGCGCAGCGGCCCTAAACCGCTGCTGATCGGTGTGACCGTGCTGACCAGCATGGAGCGCGAAGACCTGGCCGGTATCGGCCTGGACATCGAGCCGCAGGAACAGGTACTGCGCCTGGCGGCCCTGGCACAGAAAGCCGGCCTTGATGGCCTGGTGTGCTCGGCGCTGGAAGCCCAGGCCCTGAAGACGGCTCACCCATCGTTGCAACTGGTGACCCCGGGGATTCGTCCTGCAGGCAGCGCCCAGGATGACCAACGCCGCATCCTGACCCCGCGCCAGGCGCTGGACGCCGGTTCCGATTACCTGGTGATCGGTCGCCCGATCAGCCAGGCCGCCGACCCTGCCAAGGCACTGGCTGCAGTCGTCGCCGAAATCGCCTGAGCGAAACATCCCCTGTAGGAGCCGGCTTGCCGGCGATAGCGCCCTCAGCCTTGCATCAGGTTCAAGGCCGCCATCGCCGGCAAGCCGGTTCCTACAAAGGGGTGTTTCAGTTGACCTTGAGCACCAGCTTCCCGAAATTCTCGCCGTTGAACAGCTTCATCAGCGTCTCCGGGAACGTTTCCAGCCCCTCCACGATATCTTCCTTGCTCTTGAGCTTGCCCTGGGCCATCCAGCCGGCCATCTCCTGACCGGCAGCGGCAAAGTTCGCCGCGTGGTCCATCACCACAAACCCTTCCATGCGCGCGCGATTGACCAGCAATGACAAATAGTTGGCCGGGCCTTTCACCGCTTCCTTATTGTTGTACTGGCTGATTGCGCCGCAGATCACCACGCGAGCCTTCAATGCCAGGCGGCTGAGGACGGCGTCGAGAATGTCGCCGCCAACGTTATCGAAATACACGTCCACGCCTTTGGGGCATTCGCGCTTGAGGGCGGCAGGCACGTCTTCGCTTTTGTAATCAATCGCGGCGTCGAAGCCCAGTTCATCCACCAGGAACTTGCACTTGTCGGCGCCTCCGGCAATGCCCACTACGCGGCAACCCTTGAGCTTGGCGATCTGCCCGGCAATGCTGCCCACCGCGCCCGCTGCGCCGGAGATCACCACGGTTTCGCCCGCCTTCGGCGCGCCAGTGTCCAGCAGGGCGAAGTAGGCGGTCATGCCAGTCATGCCCAGGGCGGACAAGTAGCGCGGCAGTGGGGCGAGTTTCGGGTCGACCTTATAGAAGCCGCGTGGCTCGCCGAGGAAATAATCCTGCACGCCCAAGGCGCCGTTGACGTAGTCCCCCACTGCAAACTTCGGGGTGTTCGAGGCAATTACTTTTCCCACGCCCAGTGCACGCATCACCTCGCCGATACCCACCGGAGGGATGTAGGACTTGCCCTCATTCATCCAGCCGCGCATGGCCGGGTCCAGGGACAGGTACTCGTTGCGCACCAGCACCTGCCCATCGCCGGGTGTGCCCACCGGCACTTCCTGGTAGGTGAAGGTGTCCCGCGTGGCCGCGCCGACCGGGCGTTTGGCGAGCAGGAACTGGCGATTGGTCTGGGCAGTCATGGCAAGGACTCTGTTGGAAGTGAACCCAGAGTGATAGACCCTCAACCGCCTGAGGGCAAGCTCGCCCAGGGGAGCGAATGCTCGGCGATAGGCATTGATGATAGTGCGCCGGGCAGCTTTATCACTGCGGCTCATACAGCGCCAACCGGCCTTCTGATAGTGCTGACGCGCCCAGCCTGCGGTTGGCTAGACTCCAGCGACGGTTATTTCTTGCATAGGACATCCCCCCATGAGCATGACGTTTTCCGGCCACGTGGCCCTGGTGACTGGCGCAGCAGCCGGTATTGGACGCGCCACGGCGCTGGCCTTTGCCGCTGAAGGCTTGAAGGTCGTGGTGGCCGACCTGGACGTGGCGGGCGGCGAGGGCACTGTCGCGCTGATCCAGCAGGCCGGGGGCGAGGCGCTGTTCGTGCGCTGCAACGTGACCCTGGAGGCGGACGTGCAGCAATTGATGGCACAGACGATTACAGCCTATGGTCGCCTGGACTATGCGTTCAACAACGCCGGAATCGAGATCGAGAAGGGCAAGCTCGCCGAAGGCAGCATGGACGAGTTCGACGCCATCATGGGGGTGAACGTCAAGGGCGTCTGGCTGTGCATGAAGCACCAGTTGCCATTGCTGCTGGCCCAGGGCGGCGGTGCGATCGTCAACACCGCGTCGGTTGCCGGTTTGGGCGCTGCGCCGAAGATGAGCATTTACGCGGCGTCCAAGCACGCAGTGATCGGCCTGACCAAGTCGGCCGCCATCGAGTACGCGAAAAAGAAAATCCGCGTGAATGCGGTGTGCCCGGCCGTCATTGATACCGACATGTTCCGCCGTGCCTATGAGGCCGACCCGCGCAAGGCTGAGTTCGCGGCGGCCATGCACCCGGTGGGGCGCATTGGCAAAGTCGAGGAGATCGCCAGTGCGGTGCTGTACCTGTGCAGTGATGGCGCCGCGTTCACCACTGGCCAGGCGCTGGCGGTAGACGGTGGCGCGACGGCGATCTAGGACTGCACGCCCTACGTCATTCGAAAAAGTTTTGGGTGGTGTGGGGCGTTTCCCAAGCTGGCTATAAGCCGTGAGCGAATATGTGTCATTAAGTAAATAAGTCAATAGAATCAATAATTTAGTAAAGGTTGGTAACGAGCCAGGCCAGGCTTCTGTGCTTAACTCATGCGGGTTGAATAACAGACAGTTGAAGTGGGTGGCTCATGGATTTAGGAATCGATCGGCAGGCTCCTGTACCGGTGGTGCAGCAGATTGTCAGCGCGGTGGCGCAATGGATTCGCACGAGTGGGGCAGCCCCGGGTACACGTCTGCCGTCTGTGCGGCAATTGGCGCTCGATAACCTGGTCAGCCAGTCCAATGTGATCGAGGCGTTCGAGCGCATGGTGGCCCAAGGGCTGCTCTCGCCCCGGCACGGGTCTGGTTTTATGGTGGCCCCGCCAGCGGTTGTTCACGAAGGCCATTGGTATGAAGGCGCCGAGCAGGCCTGGGGGGGCTTTACCGACAGCCCGCTGGGCGAACTGAAGCTAGGCAATGGCTGGCTGCCGGATGCCTGGCGTGAAAGCGACGACATCAGTTACGCAATACGCGAGGTCAGCCGTACCGACACCGCAGGCCTGTTCAACTACAGCTCGCCGCTGGGCTTGCCGGCACTGCGTGAACAACTGCTCAAACGGCTGAACCACCTGCAGGTTGCCACCCGCCTGGAGTGCATTGTCACCACCCACGGTGCCAGCCATGCCCAGGACCTGTTGATACGCACCTTGCTCAAGGCCGGCGACACGGTGGTGGTCGAGACCCCGGGGTACGGCAACCTCTTTCGTCAGTTGGCCTTTCAAGGCGTCACACTGCTGGAAGTGCCGCGCACCCGTGGGGGGCCGGATATCCCGATGCTTGAAGCGCTGCTTCGAGACCATCGGCCCAAGTGCCTGTTCATCCATAGCCTGTATCACAACCCGACCGGCACCAGCCTGTGCCGCGAGGTCGCCGAACGTTTGCTGCAACTGGCCCGCAGTGAAGACTTTCTGATCATCGAAGAAGACATCTATGGCGACTTGCAGCACGCCAGTTGCGTGCGCTTGTCGGCGCTGCCCCATGATGGCCGGGTGATCTACGTCTCGAGCTTTTCCAAAACCCTGAGCAGCGCATTGCGCGTGGGTTACCTCAGCGCCAGCGCAGCGATTGTTGCCCGCCTGGTCACCCTCAAGACGCTGACCGGTATTGGCACTTCGCGGTTTGCCGAGGCGGTGGTGGCCGTCTTGCTGGCCAATGGCACGTATCGCAAATGGGTACAGCGCTTGCGCAAAAGGCTGGGTGTGCACATGGCCGCTACGTTGCAAGTGTTGGAAGACGAGGAGTGGAAGGTGTTCGCCGTGCCTGCAGGCGGCATGTTCCTGTGGGCAAAGCCAGGCGCCGTGGCGCCGTCACGGCTGCAGGCGCAGGCGCGGCGGCTCGGCGTGCTGTTGACTCCCGGGGCGTTGTTCAGCCCGAACGGGGAGCCGAGTGACTGGCTGCGCATCAACGTGGCCTATGCTGATGATCAGCGAGCGCTGGCGTTGTTCCGCGTCATGGGGCCTGCCAGATCGACCTCGACCATTCTGAAAACGACGGGCGTGTAGCTTTTTGCCATTATTCCGGCGCCAGCGTCTTGTGCCGGTGCTCCGTGGTTGCGAATCTCGCCATTGGTAAATCGGGCTTGATGGCATCTGCCATTGCAAGAGGACTCAAGTGCAATGATTTCGGCCGTGCAACGACGTTTCGCCAACCTCGGGATGGCAAAAAAACTGGGCTTGGGCTTCACCCTGGTGCTGCTGCTGACGGCCTTGGTGGCGGCGATTGGCGTGTGGTCGCTGCAGACCGTCGGCCAGCGTTTCGAAGGCCTCAAGGCGATGTCTTCGCTCAACAGCGGCTTGCTCAAAGTGCGCCTGATCGAGCAGGACTACGCGCTGCACGCCGATCCGAAAGCCGTTGACGCCCTGCACGAGAGCGTCGACGCCCTGGCCGCACTGGCGGCCAGTCTCAAGGCCCAGTCCGTCGCCAATGTGCCGGTGATGGCCGACGTCGAGCAGGCGCTGGCCGCCTATCGCAAGGCGTTTGATGAGTTCGTCGAGTTGACCCAGACCAAGGACCTGGCTCTGGAAATGGCCAGTTGGTCGGTGTCCAGCGTGGCCAATAACCTTGATGTGTTGCAAGCCGGTCTGGCCGACGACGGTGCCTATGGGCTCAAGGAAAGCCAGGGCAAGGAGGGCGCCGAGTTTATCGAGCAGGCCGGGCAGGTCAGCCAGGTATCGCGGCTTATGCTGCAGGCCATGAACGAAGCACGGGTGCGCCTGGACCAAAGCCGCAAGGCCGATGCGGACGAAGCCGAACAAGGCAAGATCGAGCAGGCCGACCAGGCCCTGGCTCAAGTCGAACAACTGAAAACCTCGGTCAAGGATGCCGGCTACCAGACGGTGCTCAATGAAGTGTCCGGGCATATCGCCTCGTTCAGCGAAAAGCTGGGTGAGTACACCGGGTTGTTGGCCCAGGAAAAAGTCGTCTACAAGCAATTGCATGATCGCGCCGACCAAGTGGTCAGCCGGGTGAACCAGGCCTATGACGCTGGAGATCAGTCGATGCAGGCGCAATTGAAGAAAAGCGCGATGCTGATCATCGGCTCGTCGGCGCTGGCGCTGTTGGTGGGGTTGATTGCGGCGTGGGTGATTACCCGCTTGATCGTTGCACCGCTGCGCAGTGTGATCGCGGTGGCCCAGCAAATTGCCTCCGGCGATTTGAGTGGGCGGATGGAGGTCAGCCGTCGAGATGAAATCGGCCAATTGATGCAGGCGATGCAGCAGATGGGCAATGGGCTGAGCCACATGGTCAGCGGCTTGCAGGCCGGGATCGAGCAACTGGCGGCGTCGGCCCACTCACTGTCCAGTGTCACTGAACAGACCAATGTCGAGGTCAGCAGCCAGAAGGAAGAAACCGAGCAGGTGGCCACGGCAATGAACCAGATGACCGCCACCGTGCACGACGTGGCGCGCAATGCCGAAGAAGCGGCCCAGGCCGCGCAGACCGCCGACGACAAGGTTGATAGCGGCCAGCAAGTGGTGCGCCAGAGCTTGCAGCGTATCGAATTGCTTGCCACCTCCAGCACCAGCGCAAGCGCGAGCATCGAAAGCCTGAGTGCGGAAATCCAGAATATCGGCACCGTGTTGAGTGTGATCAAAAGCGTCGCCGAGCAGACCAACCTGCTGGCGCTCAACGCCGCCATCGAGGCAGCACGGGCAGGGGAGCAGGGCCGTGGTTTTGCGGTGGTCGCCGATGAAGTGCGGGCGCTGGCCAAGCGTACCCAGCAGTCGACCGAGGAAATCGAGCGGCTGGTCAGCACCTTGCGCAGTGCGGCGCAGTCGTCGGTGCAACAGATCCAGCAAAGTGGCGAGCTGGTGAAATTGGCGGTCAGTGATGCATTGGAAACCGAGAGCGCCTTGGGCAGCATCGCCGCTGCCGTGTCATTGATTCAGCAGATGAACCAGCAGATTGCTGCGGCGGCCGAAGAGCAAAGCTCGGTGGCCGAAGAGATTAACCGCAGTGTCACCAGTATTCGCGCCAGTGCCGACCAATCGGCGCTGAGCATGCAGGGCAATGCCGCGTCGAGCATCCAGTTGGCGCAACTGGGTACTGAACTTCAGGGGATGGTGGGGCACTTCCGCCTTTGATCGCACCGTGCAGGTGGCGATCAAAGGGCAGCAGGGCGATCAGGCGTTGTTGGCGAGGAAGGTCAGCAGCGCTTCGTTGACGAAATCCGGATTCTCCCGGGCCGAGATGTGCCCGGCTTCAGGAATCAGGATCAGGCTGCAGCCGATCAGCTCGGCCATTTCCGTGGACTCCGCAGGGGGGCGAGGCTTGTCTTGCTCGCCGCACACCACCAGGGTGGTGTCGGCGTCCAGGCGTGGCAGTTGGTCCAGGATGTCTGCACGGCTGAAGATCAGCCGGCCCAGTGGCACGATGCTGTCCAGCAGGCGTTCTCGCGTGAAGGCTTGCAGTTCGGCGCGAAAGCCCTGGTACAGCGCTGACTCACGGTCAATGCCTGGGCGGAAGAAGATCGGTGCCACCACATCCAGCAACGGCTCGGGAATGGCGCCGGCGTCTTCGATCATCTTGAACAGCGAGAAATAATACTGGCGCGTGGCCTCGGGCTCGGCACCGAGATAGGTGTCCATCAGCACCAGGCTGTTGATGCGCTCGGGGGCGAGCAATGCCAGGCGTGCACCCCACATGCCGCCGACCGACAGGCCCACCAGGTTGATCTGTGCAATGTCCAATTGATCCAGCAAGGCCAGGGCTTGGCGGGCGAGGCCGTCCAGGGATTGGGTGGCCGCCGGCAGCGGCCCTGACTCGCCGTGGCCCCACAGCTCGGGGACAATCACACGGTACTGTTGCGACAGGGCTTCGATTTGCGGGGCCCACATGTCGCGGTCCCACAGGTAACTCGAGCCCAGCAGGACGACCGGGCCGGTGCCCTGGTCGACATAATGCAGCGGTTGTCCATCAATCACGGCGACGGGCATAGCGAGCCTCTAACTTCACGGAGTGAGGGGCACTTTTTTACGCTACTCGGGGGCGGGGGGATAGATGCAAAGTGATGGCATCTCGTGGCGATGTGCTGCCCATGCCAACTGTAGTGAGCGGGCTTGCCCCGCGCGGCGGCATACCTGACACACTGCAGTGCCTGACACTCCGCGGCGCGGGGCGAGCCCGCTCACTACAATCAGTCGTAGATGACTTTCTTTTTCCAGTCGGCGTCGGCGTCGACCACTTTCAGGCCTTCGGTCAATTCGTTGACCTCATCTTCAGCCGGCTTGCTGTTGGTCAGGACGGTGGAGTTGGCGCGGGCCAGTTGTTTCTCCAGCAATTGCAGCTGGGCGCTGTAGACCACCGGTTCAGGCTGCTTGCGCAAATACTGTACGCCACGCTCGAACGCCAGGCGCGCCTGGCCCGGCTGGCCTTGTTGCAGGGCATGCTGGCCGAGGTTGTTGAAGAACTCGATGTGCAGCAGCACCAGGATATGGCGGATTTCCTTGATCCAGTGCTTGGCCTCGTTGGCCGGCAGGAAACCGTCCTGGGCGGCGCGGGTGACCTGGCCGTGCAGGGCTTCAAGCAGGAAACGTACATCCTTGGCCTTGGCTTCGGTCTGGATCGGCGCAGGCGGGTTGGCCACCGGGATTGACTCGCCCTGGGCGATCAACGCGCTCAGCTCGGTGATGCGCGCCTTGAGGGGGGCGCTGGTCTTGTTGAGGTTCAACAGGCGCTGGTTGACGTTGAGCTCCAGGCGGGTCAGCAACAGCTTGAGCGCCGGGCTCATCAACTGGCCAGGAAAGGTCTCGGTGATTTCTCCGCAACGACGCAGCCGATCATTGAGTTCGATCTCGGTGCGTTTCTTTTCCAGTTTGTTGTTTTCCACCACGTGGTTCATGTAGCCAATGGCGATCAGTATTACGATCCCGGCTATTACCAGCAGGGTGATCATGAGTGGTGTCACCGGTGTGACCTCTTAATAGGGTTTGCAGTGGAGTGTAGTGACTGAGCCATCTGGCGGATAGGACTGATCGACCAGTTGCCCAGGTAGTTTCTTCTATATAGGTAAGCGTTCCCTGCATAGATGCACATTGCCATCATTTGCTGGGGTGGACTATAGCGTCTTGTCGGGCGCCAGAATATAGGCGTCAAAGCCTGGACGGGCAGAATGCGCGCAAAGGCCCGGAAAGCGGGGCGAAGTCATTGATTTTAATAAATTTATCCTTGGGGGTTGACGACCTTTCAATCCATCCATAGAATGCGCGCCACTTAACGCGGAAAGCACACAGCGAAACGCGGTTAAGCAGTGAAGTTGTACGTGTGTCCCCTTCGTCTAGTGGCCTAGGACACCGCCCTTTCACGGCGGTAACAGGGGTTCGAGTCCCCTAGGGGACGC
>NZ_JBWKRS010000051.1:0-34347 GCF_059419385.1 Pseudomonas sp. GW821-FHT05H12
CCCCCCCCCCCCCCCCCCCCCCCCCCCCCCCCCCCCCCCCCCCCCCCCCCCCCCCCCCCCCCCCCGGGCTCCTACAGTGGGCGCGGTGGCCGTCCGGTATTAAGGGGTGGCGCTTAGATCGGGCAGGTCACACCTGTACCGCCAATCCCGCAATAGCCCTGCGGGTTCTTCGCCAGGTACTGCTGGTGATACGCCTCGGCGAAGTACACCGTCGGCGCTTCTTCGATTTCCGTAGTGATCACACCCAAACCGGCCTTGGTCAGTTCACCCTGATACGCCTCGGCACTGGCCTGCGCTGCTGCCAGTTGTTCCGGCGTGGTCGCGTAGATCACCGAGCGGTACTGGCTGCCAATGTCGTTGCCCTGGCGCATGCCCTGGGTGGGGTTGTGCAGTTCCCAGAACATCTTCAGCAGGTCTTCGTATTTCACCTTGGCCTGGTCGTACACCACCAGCACCACTTCGCTGTGGCCGGTCAGGCCTGAGCAGACTTCTTCATAGGTCGGGTTCGGCGTGTAGCCACCGGCATAACCCACCACCGTGCTGACCACGCCATCACGCTGCCAGAACCGCCGCTCGGCGCCCCAGAAGCAGCCCAGGCCGAAGATGGCAAAGCCGACGTCATCGAGGAACGGACCGAGCAGTGGGTTGCCGTTGACGAAATGTGTCTCTGGCAGTGCCATCGGCGTTTCACGGCCAGGCAAAGCTTGTTCTTGAGTAGGCAGCACGTTTTTGTTCACCAGAATTTCCGAGCGCAAGACCATGATCAGTCCTCTCGTCAGGTTGAGTTAGCGGTAAATATTCAGACAGGCAGTGTGCCCGAGTGTTACAGCGCTGTCAGGCGATTGGCCCGCGTGGGTAGCGTTTAAGCTTCTCCAGCAGCTCCCCACCGGGGATAGGCCGGTCGAACAGGTAGCCCTGGCCCACGTCGCAACGGTGCCGGCGCAGGAACGCCAGTTGCTCGGAGGTTTCGACACCTTCGGCCACCACCTTGAGCTTGAGGTTGTGGGCCATGGCGATCACCGCCGAGGTGATTTCCATGTCGTCCTGGTTGTCCGGGATCTCGTGGATAAAGCTGCGATCGATCTTGATGATGTCGATGGGGAATTTTTTCAGGTAGCTCAGCGACGAGTAACCCGTGCCGAAGTCGTCCATGGCCAGGGTCAGGCCAAAGCTCTTCAATTGATCAAGCTGCAAGCGCGTGTCTTCGGTGGCTTCCAGCAGCAGGCCTTCGGTCAGCTCCAGCTCCAGCAGGCTGGCCGGCAGTTGTTCTTCCTTGAGGATCGTGGCGATCGAGGCCACCAGGTCAGGGTCGGAGAACTGCTTGGGCGACAGGTTGATCGCCACCTGCAGATTGCCCATGCCACCGGCGCTCAGTTGCTTGCTCATGCGGCAGGCCTGGCGCGCTATCCACTTGCCGATCGGGATGATCAGCCCGGTCTCTTCGGCCACGCTGATGAACTGGTCGGGGCGGATCATGCCCTTTTCCGGATGGTTCCAGCGCAGCAGCGCTTCCATGCCCAGCAGGCGACCGCTGCGCAGGCACAGCTTGGGCTGGTAGAACACGTCCAGTTCGTTTTGTGTCAGGGCGCGGCGCAGGTTGTTTTCCACGAACAGCTTGTAGCTGGCCTCGGCGTTCAGCGCTTCGGTAAACACCTGCACTTGGTGTTTGCCGTTGGCCTTGGCCTTGTGCAGGGCCAGGCCCGCGTTACGCATCAGGGTCTGCGGGTCGCGGCCATGCAGCGGTGCACAGGCCAGGCCCACGGAGCCGGTGACACTGATCAATTGGTTGTCGACGAACATCGGCTTGTCGAGGGTCGTCAGCAATTGGCTGGCAACCTGCTGGCCGCTCTCAAGGTCGGTGTCGTCCAGCAGCACGGCAAATTCGTTACTGGCAAAACGCGCCAGGCTGCCGCCCGCGCTCAAGCTGTTACGCAAGCGGCGCGCCAGGCTGATCAGCAGCTTGTCGCCGGTCTGGTGGCCGAGGCTGTCGTTGATCCGCTTGAAGTTGTCGATGTCCACCAGCAGCAGGCTGATCGGGCTGTCGCTGTCGCGGGCAAAGCGTTCATCCAGGTTGCGGATGAACGCCGGGCGATTGCCCAGGTTGGTCAGGTTGTCGGTGTAGGCCAGGCGTTCGATGCGCTGTTGCGCCAGCTTGGTCTGGGTGATGTCTTCGTAGATACCGATGTAGTGGGTCAACTCGCGGTTGTCGCCATACACCTTGGAAATCGACAACTGGCCCCAGTAGGGTTCCAGGTTCTTGCGCCGGCTCTTGAACTCACCCTGCCAGCTGTTGCTCTTGGCCAGGCTCGACGGCGCATCGAACAGCAACTCGCTGAGGTTCTCCAGCGCCGGCAGTTGCGCCAGGCGGTGGCCGTGGACCTCTTCGGCACTGTACTGGGTGATCGCGGTAAAGCTCGGGTTGACGTACTCCACCACGCCGTCGCAGTTGACCAGCAGAAAGGCGTTGGCGCTTTGCTCCACGGCACGCTGGAACAGGTGCAGGGCGCTGGTGGCAGTGCGGCGGTTGTGGTTGTTGATCACCAGCGCAAACTGGTCGGCCAGCTCGCCGGCAAACGCGATTTCGTCCGCCTGCCATGCGCGCGGGCTGCCGGCCTGTTCCAGGCACAACACGCCGACGACTTGGCCGTCGACGCGGATACTGGCGTCGAGCATCGCGTGGATGTCTTTGTCGCGCAGGCTCTCGGCCATTTCCCGGGTGCGCGGGTCACGCAGGGCATTGGTGGCGTCGATGGCGCGGCTGGTTTGCAGGGCTTCGAGGTAATCCGGGAAGCCGCTGGCGTCGATCGCTTCGGGCAGATGGTACTGCTGGTCGGCACGGCGATAGGCCGAGATCGGCACCAGGCGCTGCCCTTCGAGGTTCCAGATGCTGGCGCAATCGATCTCATAGATATCGCAGGCGCTGCGGGTGATCAGCTCGGCGGCTTCCTGCAGCGAATTGTTGGTGGTGTAGCGCTGGCGGGCCAGCAGCAGGATCAGCTCCTGCTGGGCGCGCACCCGCTCCAGGTGCTGCAGTTGTTCCTGTTGGGCGCGCTGGTTGAGCTCCAGGGCGATCTGCAGGCGGCTGTTCTGGTTTTCCAGGTCGGCGCTCGGGGCCACGTAGGGCATTTCGCTGAACAGGCCGTCGACCACCATCAGGTAGCCGCGCAACAGGTGACGATTGTGTTGTTTGTAGGCTTCGCCCATTTCCAGCAGGCTCAGGGGGCCATCGCTGGTGTGCAGGGTGTAGCGCACCAGGTAATGGGGGCTCTGGGTCAGTTGTTGCTGAATGGTGTCGTGCAACTGATACCGCGCCTGAGGTTCCATCAGGCTGGCGTAAGGGGTGCCGATCAGGGCGCAGAGCTCGACCGCCGGCAGGCCGAATTGGCGCTCGCAATTGGGGTCGAGGTACAGCAGGGCCCAACTCGCCTCATTAAGCCGCTCGAAACGCAACATACCGAGGCGCGAAGGCACCGGTAACTGCGTCACGACCTCGGCCGCCATACGGGCGACATCGGGTTGGCTTTTCATGGGGGGAACTCACTTGAAATTACGCGCACGGCGCCGGGCTCACGCCCTCTTTTCTGTTGCCTGCGGCAAGGTTGCATCATGCGGCGCGGGCTGACAAGAGAGGATGAAGGCTAAGTGCTATAAGGGGGTTATCGGCTGCTCGGGGGATTTCTGCAATCGGGGTGATGGAAGGTGTACAAGCCCGGTTTTCTTGTCTAACAAACAGGCAAAAAAAGCCCCGCCAAGTGGCGGGGTTGAGGTACGAGCGTGGCGCTCGGAAATCGGTGTAACAGGGCCTCCCCGGTGAAGGGGAGGCCCGTTGTGGCTTACAGCAGGATGGTGCGGATGTCGTTGAGCAGTTGGCTCAGGCGCTGCGTGAAGCGAGCAGCAGCGGCGCCGTTGATCACACGGTGATCGTAGGACAGCGACAGTGGCAACATCAGCTTCGGCTGGAACGCTTTACCGTCCCAGACTGGCTGGATAGTGGCCTTGGACACACCCAGGATCGCCACTTCCGGCGCGTTGACGATTGGCGTGAAGCCAGTGCCGCCAATGTGACCGAGGCTGGAGATGGTGAAGCAGGCGCCCTGCATGTCGTCCGGCGTGAGCTTCTTGTCGCGGGCCTTGGCAGCCAGTGCAGCGGCTTCAGCGGCAAGTTGCAGCAGGCTCTTCTGGTCGACGTTCTTGATGACCGGTACCAGCAGGCCATCCGGGGTGTCGACGGCAAAGCCGATGTGCACGTACTTCTTGCGGATGATCGCCTTGCCGCTTGGCGCCAGCGAAGCGTTGAAGTCCGGCAGTTCCTTGAGCAGGTGCGCACAGGCCTTGAGCAGCAGTGGCAGCACGGTCAGTTTCACGCCGGCTTTTTCAGCCACGGCTTTCTGCGCAACGCGGAAAGCTTCCAGGTCGGTGATGTCGGCCTGGTCGAACTGAGTCACATGCGGGATGTTCAGCCAGCTGGCGTGCAGGCCGGCCGCGCCGATTTGCATCAGGCGGGTCATCGGCACTTCTTCGATTTCACCGAAGCGGCTGAAGTCGACGGTGCGGATCGGCGGAATGCCCGAACCACCGGTAGCGCCGCCAGCAGCCGGCGCTTCCTTGGCTTTCTGCATCATGGCTTTGACGTAAGCCTGCACGTCTTCCTTCAGCACACGGCCGTGAGGACCGCTGGCTGCGACAGCGCTCAGCTCAACGCCGAACTCGCGGGCCAATTGACGCACGGCAGGGCCGGCGTGAACCTTGGCACCGCTTGGCGCAGGTGCGGCAGCAGCAGGGGCCGGTGCGGCCTCGGCTTTTGCAGCAGGTGCAGGGGCGGCGGCCGGAGCCGCTTCAGCCTTGGCAGCCGGCGCGGCGGCAGGTGCAGGTGCAGCAGCCGGGGCAGCGCCTTGTACTTTCAGCTTGAGGATGAAGTCGCCAGTGCCGACTTCGTCTTCCAGCTTGACAGCGATGCTTTCCACCACGCCGGCAGCCGGCGAAGGGATTTCCATGGAGGCCTTGTCGGACTCCAGGGTGATCAGCGACTGGTCGGCTTCGACGGTGTCGCCGACCTTGACCAGCAGCTCGATGATCTTGGCCTTGCCCGACGAACCGATGTCCGGGACGTGGATGTCCTGGACAGAGGCTGCGGCCGGAGCAGCAGCCGGGGCCGCAGGGGCCTCGGCAGCAGCAGGCTTTTCAGCCGGCGCGGGTGCAGCAGCGGCAGCAGGAGCCGCCGCAGGGGCCGCATCAGCGGCACCTTCGATTTCCAGCTCAAGCAGTTCGTCGCCTTCTTTCAGGCGGTCGCCCAGCTTCACTTTCAGGCTCTTGACCACGCCGGCCTTGGGAGCAGGGATTTCCATACTCGCCTTGTCCGATTCCAGGGTCAGGATGCTCTGGTCGGCTTCGACGGTGTCGCCGACCTTCACAAACAGCTCGATTACTTCACCTTCACCGCTGCCGATGTCAGGTACGCGAATGAGTTCGCTCACAAAAAGTCTCCTCAGCAGTCCAGTGGGTTGCGTTTTTCCGGGTTGATCCCGAACTTGACGATAGCGTCTGCTACCACCTTAGGTTCGATCTCACCACGGTCAGCCAAGGCTTCCAGGGCTGCCAACACCACGAAGTGACGGTCAACTTCGAAGAAGTGACGCAGCTTCTTGCGGCTGTCACTGCGGCCGAAACCGTCGGTGCCCAGGACTTTGAATTCCTTGGACGGGACCCATTGGCGAATTTGTTCAGCAAACAGTTTCATGTAGTCGGTCGAAGCGATCACTGGGCCTTTACGGCCGGTCAGGCACTCTTCAACGAAGGTGCGCTGTGGCTTCTGGCCAGGGTGCAGGCGGTTGTGACGCTCTACGGCCAGGCCATCGCGACGCAGTTCGTTGAAGCTGGTTACGCTCCACACGTCAGCGCCGACGTTGAACTCTTCACGCAGGATCTTCGCCGCTTCACGCACTTCGCGCAGGATGGTGCCGGAGCCCATCAGCTGCACGTGGTGCGCTGCTTCCTTGGTGTCTTCTTCGAGCAGGTACATGCCCTTGATGATGCCTTCTTCCACGCCAGCCGGCATTGCAGGCTGCTGGTAGGACTCGTTCATCACGGTGATGTAGTAGAAAACGTCCTGCTGCTCTTCGGTCATCTTCTTCATGCCGTCCTGGATGATCACCGCCAGCTCATAGCCGTAGGTTGGATCAAAGGTGCGGCAGTTCGGGATGGTGGCAGCCAGGATGTGGCTGTGACCGTCTTCGTGTTGCAGGCCTTCGCCGTTCAGCGTGGTACGGCCGGCGGTGCCGCCGATCAGGAAGCCACGGGTACGGCTGTCGCCTGCTGCCCACGCCAGGTCGCCAATGCGCTGGAAGCCGAACATCGAGTAGAAGATGTAGAACGGCAGCATCGGCTGGTTGTGGCTGGAGTACGAAGTACCGGCAGCGATGAAGGAGCTCATGGCGCCCGCTTCGTTGATGCCTTCTTCGAGGATCTGGCCCTTCTTGTCTTCCTTGTAGAACATCACCTGGTCTTTATCGACTGGCTCGTAGAGCTGGCCGACGGAGGAGTAGATGCCCAACTGACGGAACATGCCTTCCATACCGAAGGTACGGGCTTCGTCCGGGATGATCGGCACGATGCGCGGGCCGATGTCCTTGTCCTTGACCAGCTGCGCCAGGATGCGCACGAAAGCCATGGTGGTGGAGATTTCACGGTCGCCCGAGCCGTCGAGGATGGCCTTGAGGGTGCTCAGGTCTGGCGTCGGTACGCTGAAGCTGTTGGCGCGACGCTGTGGCACGAAACCACCCAGTGCGGCGCGGCGCTCGGCCAGGTAACGGGCTTCGGCGCTGTTCGGCTCCGGCTTGAAGAACGGCAGGTTCTCCAGCTCTTCGTCCTTGACCGGGATGTCGAAGCGGTCGCGGAACAACTTCAGGCTGTCGACATCGACTTTCTTGGTGTTGTGCGCTGTGTTCTTCGCTTCGCCGGCACCGGTGCCATAACCCTTGATGGTCTTGGCCAGGATGACGGTCGGTTGTTCTTTGTGGTTCACCGCTTCGTGGTACGCCGCGTAGACCTTGTACGGGTCGTGGCCGCCACGGTTGAGTTTCCAGATCTCGTCGTCGGACAGGTCTGCAACCATCGCCTTGAGTTCAGGCGTGTTGAAGAAGTGTTCACGCACGAATGCGCCGTCTTTGGCCTTGTAGTTCTGGTACTCGCCGTCGATGACTTCGTCCATGCGACGTTGCAGGATACCGTCGACGTCTTTGGCCAGCAGTGGGTCCCAGAAACGGCCCCAGATGACTTTGGTCACGTTCCACTGAGCACCGCGGAACACGCCTTCGAGTTCCTGGATGATCTTGCCGTTGCCGCGAACCGGGCCGTCGAGGCGCTGCAGGTTGCAGTTGATGACGAAGATCAGGTTGTCCAGCTTCTCGCGGCCGGCCAGGGAAATGGCGCCCAGGGATTCCGGCTCGTCGCACTCGCCGTCGCCCAGGAAGCACCAGACTTTCTGCTTGCCTTCAGGGATGAAGCCACGGGCTTCCAGGTACTTCATGAAGCGAGCCTGGTAGATCGCCTGGATCGGGCCCAAGCCCATGGATACAGTCGGGAACTGCCAGAAATCAGGCATCAGCCAAGGGTGCGGGTACGACGACAGGCCGTTACCGTCCACTTCCTGGCGGAAGTTGTTCATGTGTTCTTCGGTGATGCGGCCTTCCATGAACGCACGGGCGTAAACGCCTGGGGAGGTGTGGCCCTGGAAGTAGATCAGGTCGCCGCCGTGTTCGTCGGTCGGGGCCTGGAAGAAGTAGTTGAAGCCGATGTCATACAGGGTTGCGCTGGAAGCGAAGCTGGAGATGTGACCGCCCAGGTCCGAATCTTTCAAGTTCGTGCGCATTACCATCGCCATGGCGTTCCAACGTACCAGCGAGCGAATGCGGCGTTCCATGAATAGGTCGCCAGGCATGCGTGCTTCGTGGGTAACGGGGATGGTGTTGCGGTATGGAGTGGTGATGGCGTAGGGCAGTTGCGAGCCGCTGCGGGTCGCGAGTTCGCCCATACGGGTCATCAGGTAGTGAGCACGGTCTTCGCCTTCTTTGTCGAGAACCGATTCCAGGGCGTCCAGCCATTCCTGGGTTTCGACGGGATCGAGGTCTTGCATGGCTTGCTCCAGGGCGGAAAGGCTACCAGAATCGGTTGCCTGAGTTTGCGACTGGCCTTGTGGGCAGACGACATAAATTCTTGGATGGCCGAAGGTTGCTTCGGCGTCCTGTAGTTTTACTACAAATCGTCGGCCATTTCAGCCTTTCGAATGTATATACGAGTAGTAAAACTACACAAGACTGAGCGTATGGCTCGGTCTGGCTGGTGAGCATAATCGTTATTGTTGATCTTTTGCGAACAAGAAAAGGTGAAAGTTTGATGCTGGCTGCCAAAATGAAATTAATTTCAGCTATTTCTAACCTTTGTTCGACAGTCCTTCACCAAGCGTGGTTCTTGCCTTCACGGCAACACGCCTTTTACGCGCCGAACAAGGATAGACCATGAGCCTTCCCACGCTGGCCGAACTGCCGGCCGTTCTCTTGCCTTTTGCCCAGCGGGCCGAGCAGTCATTTCGTGACGCAGTGGCCGCGCTGGACGACGATCATGGACTTTCTGCGTGGACGCCGCAACGGTGGGCCGACTTCGCCCGCGTGTGCGCCGCCAGTGATTTCGTCATTGAACAGAGCCTTCGTGACCCTTTGATGTTGCTCGAGCTAGTGGCCTGGGGTGAGTTGGACCGCGGCTTTGCGCCCGACGAGCTGTGCGGGCAGATCGCCGCCGCCGTGCAACAGGCCGAAACAGAAGATGAGTTGGGCCGTGTGCTGCGTCGCCAGCGCACCCGCCAGCAGGTGCGCATCATCTGGCGCGACCTGACGCGCCAGGCTGACCTGGTGCAAACCTGCCGTGACCTCTCCGACATGGCCGACGCCAGCATCGACCAGGCCTACCAATGGCTGTACCAGCGCCACTGCGTGCAGTTCGGTACGCCCACTGGTCGGCGCAGCGGCGAGCCGCAGCACATGGTCATCCTCGGCATGGGCAAGCTCGGCGCCGTGGAACTGAACCTCTCTTCCGACATTGACCTGATCTTCGCCTACCCCGAAGGCGGCGAAACCGTGGGGATCAAGCGCGCCCTGGACAACCAGGAATTTTTCATTCGCTTGGGTCAAAAATTGATCAAGGCCCTCGATCCGATGACCGTCGACGGCTTTGTATTCCGGGTCGACATGCGCCTGCGCCCCTACGGCTCGGCCGGCGCGTTGGTGCTCAGCTTCAACGCGCTGGAGCAGTACTACCAGGACCAGGGCCGGGACTGGGAACGCTACGCCATGATCAAGGCGCGCGTAGTGGCCGGTGACCAGGTGGCCGGCGCGCAGTTGCTCGACATGCTGCGACCGTTCGTCTACCGCCGTTACCTGGACTTTTCCGCCATCGAAGCGCTGCGCACCATGAAGCAGCTGATCCAGCAGGAAGTGCGGCGCAAGGGCATGGCCGACAACATCAAGCTGGGGGCGGGCGGTATTCGCGAAGTGGAGTTCATCGCCCAGGCGTTCCAACTGATCCACGGCGGCCGCGACCTCAGCCTGCAGCAACGGCCACTGCTCAAAGTGCTCGGCACCCTGGAAGGCCAAGGCTACCTGCCGCCGGCGGTGATCGCCGAGTTGCGCAATGGCTATGAGTTCCTGCGCTACACCGAACACGCTATCCAGGCGATTGCCGACCGTCAGACCCAGATGCTCCCCGACAGTCCCGAGGACCAGGCGCGCATTGCCTTTATGCTGGGTTTTGCCGATTGGGCGAGCTTCCATGAGCGCCTGATGGACTGGCGCGGCCGCATCGACTGGCATTTCCGCCAGGTCATTGCTGACCCGGATGAAGAAGAGGGTGAAGAAAGCGAACTGGTTGTGGGTGGTGAGTGGCTGCCGCTGTGGGAAGAATCCCAAGATGAAGACGCTGCCTGTCGTCAGTTGGCCGAGGGTGGCTTTACCGACGCGCCCAAAGCCCTGAAAGCCTTGACCAGCCTGCGCAGCAGCCCGCAGCTGCGTGCCATGCAGCGCCTGGGCCGAGAGCGCCTGGATGCGTTTATCCCACGTTTGTTGGCTCAGGCTGTCGAGCATGCCAACCCGGACCTGGTGTTGGAGCGTGTGCTGCCGCTGGTCGAAGCCGTCGCCCGTCGTTCCGCTTATCTGGTGCTGCTCACGGAAAACCCCGACGCCCTGCGTCGACTATTGACCCTGTGCGCCGCCAGCCCGTGGATCGCCGAACAGATCACGCGTTTCCCATTGTTGCTGGACGAATTGCTCAACGAAGGCCGCCTATTCAAGCCGCCCTTGGCGCCGGAACTCGCCGCCGAATTGCGCGAGCGCCTCACGCGCATCCCCGAGGATGACCTTGAGCAGCAGATGGAGGCCCTGCGCCACTTCAAACTGGCCCATCGCCTGCGCGTCGCGGCGTCGGAAATCGCTGGCAGCCTGCCATTGATGAAGGTCAGCGACTACCTGACCTGGCTCGCCGAAGCCATCCTCGAACAAGTGCTGGCCCTGGCATGGCGCCAGACCGTTGCGCGTCACGGCTCGCCGCAACGGCTGGACGGTACGTTGTGCGATCCTGGCTTCATCATTGTCGGTTATGGGAAAGTCGGCGGGATCGAACTGGGGCATGGTTCGGACCTGGACCTGGTGTTTATCCATGACGGCGACCCGCAGGCCGAAACCGACGGTGCCAAGCCGATTGATGGTGCGCAATTCTTCACGCGCCTGGGTCAGCGGATCATTCATTTGCTGACGACCCAGACCAACTCCGGGCAGCTCTATGAAGTGGATATGCGCCTGCGTCCTTCCGGCGCGTCCGGTTTGCTGGTGAGTTCGCTCGGTGCGTTTGACCGCTATCAACAAAATGAAGCCTGGACCTGGGAGCATCAGGCCTTGATCCGCGCGCGGGTGCTGGTGGGCAGCCAGGATGTGGGCCGCGCATTCGAGCAGGTGCGGGCCAACGTGCTGGGGCGTGAGCGTGACCTGGAGAAGCTGCGCCAGGAAGTCAGTGAGATGCGCGCCAAGATGCGTGACAACCTGGGCACCAAGACCACGGCGGCCGGCACCGGCGCCAATGCCTTCGAGCCCACGGCGGTGTTCGACCTCAAGCAGGACGCCGGAGGTATCGTCGATATTGAATTTATGGTGCAATACGCGGCTTTGGCGTGGTCTGCGCAACATCCATCGTTGCTGCGCTATACCGACAATATCCGCATCCTGGAGGGCCTGGAGCAGGTCGGGCTGATGCCCGCCGCCGATGCCCACTTGCTGCGTGAGGTGTACAAGGCCTACCGTTCCGCCGCGCATCGCCAGGCCCTGCAGAACGAGGCCGGCACAGTCGCCGGGGATCAGTTTGCCGACGAACGGCGCCAGGTGATGCGAATCTGGAAAGAACTGGGGTTAAGTTGAGTCAACTGTAGGAGCCGGCTTGCCGGCGATTGAGGCCCTTGGAATCCATGGTGATCTTTCGGACGTTATCGCTGGCAAGCCAGCTCCTACAATCATTCTTCTCCTACAGAAATTATCGAGGCGGGGAGGCATAAGCCTCCCCGTATCGTTTGTGGAAACTACATGAATATTCTGATCGTTGGGCCCAGTTGGGTCGGTGACATGGTGATGGCACAGACACTGTTCCAGTGCCTGCGCCTACGCCATCCAGACTGCCAGATCGACGTGCTTGCCCCAGAGTGGAGCCGCCCGATCCTTGAGCGCATGCCCGAAGTGCGCAAGGCCTTGAGCTTTCCGCTCGGCCATGGCGCGCTGGAGCTGGCGACCCGCCGTCGCATCGGCAAATCCCTGGTCGGCCAGTACGACCAGGCGATCCTGCTGCCCAACTCGCTCAAGTCGGCGCTGGTGCCGTATTTTGCCGGCATTCCCAAGCGCACCGGCTGGCGTGGCGAGTTTCGCTACGTGCTGCTCAACGACGTGCGCACCCTGGACAAGGCGCGCTACCCGCTGATGATCGAGCGCTTCATGGCCCTGGCCTATGAGCCGGGCGCTGAATTGCCACAGCCGTATCCACGCCCGAGCCTGCAGATCGACCCCGTCAGCCGCGACGCGGCGCTGGCCAAGTTCGGCCTGACCCTGGACCGCCCGGTGTTGGCCCTGTGCCCCGGTGCCGAGTTCGGCGAATCCAAGCGTTGGCCGTCCGAGCATTACGCCAAGGTCGCCGAGGCCAAGATCCGCGAAGGCTGGCAAGTGTGGCTGTTCGGTTCGAAGAAGGACCATCCGGTGGGCGAAGACATTCGCCAGCGCCTGATTCCCGGCCTGCGCGAAGAGGCGGTGAACCTGAGTGGTGACACGTCGCTGGCCGAGGCCATCGACCTGCTGTCCTGCGCCGACTCTGTTGTGTCCAACGACTCCGGCCTGATGCACGTGGCTGCAGCGCTGAACCGCCCGTTGGTGGCGGTGTACGGCTCTACCTCGCCGGGTTTCACCCCGCCACTGGCCGATAAGGTCGAAGTGGTGCGCCTGGGCCTGGACTGCAGCCCGTGTTTTGAACGCACTTGCCGTTTTGGCCACTACAACTGCATGCGCCAGTTGCTGCCGCAGCCGGTGAATGAAGCCTTGCAGCGGTTGCAGGGCGCTGTGGTCGAGGTCCGATAGTTTGCGCGTTCTGGTAATCAAGACCTCATCCCTGGGCGATGTGATCCACGCCTTGCCGGCGCTGACCGATGCGGCGCGGGCGATTCCCGGCATCCGTTTCGACTGGGTGGTGGAAGAAGGCTTCGCTGAGATCCCCACCTGGCACCCTGCGGTGGACAAGGTGATCCCGGTGGCGATTCGCCGCTGGCGCAAGAACATCTGGCAAACCATCAAGAGCGGCGAGTGGCGACGCTTCAAGCAGAGCGTCCAGTCGACCAAGTACGACCTGGTGATCGACGCCCAAGGCTTGTTCAAAAGCGCCTGGCTGACGCGTTACGTGCGTGCCCCGGTGGCCGGTTTCGACAAAAACTCCGCCCGCGAACCCATTGCCGCGCGCTTCTACTCGCGACGCCTGGCCGTGGCCCGTGGGCAGCATGCCGTGGAGCGTCTGCGCCAGCTGTTCGCCGTGGCCCTGGGGTATGACCTGCCCAAGGCCCTGGGCGACTACGGCCTGAGTGTCGACAAACTGCTCGGTCTGCCGCCGAAAAAACCGTTCGTGCTGCTGCTGCACGGCACCACCTGGGACACCAAGCACTGGCCCGAAGCCTACTGGCGAGAGCTGGCCGAGCGCATGGGGCGCCTGGGCGTGGACGTCAAGCTGCCGTGGGGCAACGCCGCCGAAAAGGCCCGGGCCGAACGCCTGGCCAAAGGCTTGAGCAACGCCGAAGTGCTGCCCAAGTTGAACCTCGCTGGCGTCGCTCGCGTACTGGCGGGTGCCCGTGCCTGTGTGGCGGTGGACACCGGCCTGGGTCACCTGGCTGCTGCGTTGGATGTGCCGACCATCTCCCTGTTCGGCCCGACCAACCCCGGCCTCACCGGCGCCTACGGCAAGGGCCAGATTCACCTGGCCAGCGACTTCCCCTGCGCCCCGTGCCTGCAAAAAACCTGTACCTATCAACCGACGGCCGACGACCTGCGTCGGTTCGACATCAAGCGCGAATCGCCCCTGTGCTTCACGCGCCTGAACCCTGAGCGTGTGGCAAGCCGGCTGAGCACGTTGTTACTGGCTGAGGAGCTGCACTGATGCAACTGGCTTTTGTTCTGTACAAATATTTCCCCTTCGGCGGCTTGCAGCGCGACTTCATGCGCATCGCCCTGGAGTGCCAGCAGCGCGGCCACCAGATTCGTGTGTACACGCTCATCTGGGAAGGCGATGTCCCTCCCGGCTTCGAAGTGCTGGTGGCGCCGGTCAAGGCGTTCTTCAACCATCGGCGCAACGAGAAACTCAGCGCCTGGATGGAGGCCGACCTGGCCAAGCGCCCGGTGGACCGCCTGATTGGCTTCAACAAGATGCCCGGCCTGGACGTGTACTACGCCGCCGATGGCTGCTTTGAAGACAAGGCGCAAAACCTGCGCCATTCGCTGTACCGCTATTTTGGCCGCTACAAACACTTTGCCGAGTACGAGCGCGCGGTGTTTGCCAAGGACGCCAAGACCGAAGTCCTGATGATTTCCGAGGTGCAGCAGCCGCTGTTCATCAAGCACTACGACACGCCGCTGGAACGCTTCCACCTGCTGCCGCCGGGCATTGCCCAGGACCGTCGCGCACCGCCGAATGCCGCCGAAATCCGCGAAGGTTTTCGCAAGGAATTCAACCTGGGTGACGACGACTTGCTGCTGGTGCAGATCGGCTCGGGCTTCAAGACCAAGGGCGTCGATCGCAGCCTCAAGGCCGTGGCCGCGCTGCCGGCTGAACTGAAAAAACGCACGCGCCTGTTTGTAATCGGCCAGGACGACCCCAAAGTATTCCAACTGCAAAGCGCCACACTGGGCCTGGGGGACAATGTGCAGTTCCTCAAGGGCCGCAGTGATATCCCGCGTTTCCTGCTGGGGGCCGACCTGTTGATTCACCCGGCGTACAACGAAAACACCGGCACCGTGTTGCTCGAAGCCCTGGTGGCCGGGTTGCCGGTACTGGTCTCGGCGGTGTGTGGTTATGCCCACTACATCAACGAGGCCGACAGCGGCCTGGTGCTGGATGAGCCGTTCGAACAGAACCAGCTCAACGAGTACCTGACGCAGATGCTAACCGACACTGCACAGCGCGCGGCCTGGGGCCGCAATGGGTTGGCCTTCGCCGAGACGGCCGACCTCTACAGCATGCCGCAGCACGCTGCGGATGTGATTCTGGCGGAGCCGAACCGATGAAGTTGATTCTTGCCGAACCGTTCAAGACGTTATGGGCCGGGCGTGATGCCTTTGCCGAAGTCGAGAAGCTGCAAGGCGAAGTATTCCGTGAACTGGCGGCGCGCCGCACGTTGCGCACTGTGGTGGATGGCCGGCCGTATTTCGTGAAGATCCACCGTGGCATCGGCTGGGGTGAGATCTTCAAGAACCTGATCACCGCCAAGTTGCCGGTGCTCGGCGCTGGCCTTGAGTGGGCAGCGATCCATCGCTTGCAGCAGCTCGGTGTGCCGACCATGACCGGCGTGGCTTTCGGTGAAAAAGGCAACAACCCGGCCGACCAGCACTCGTTCATCATCACCGAAGAGCTGGCGCCGACCCTCAGTCTCGAAGACCTGACGATCAACTGGGTGGCCGAGCCGCCCGCGCCTGCGCTGCGCCATGCGCTCACCTTTG
Source organism: Pseudomonas sp. GW821-FHT05H12 (assembly GCF_059419385.1). Lineage (NCBI taxonomy): Bacteria > Pseudomonadati > Pseudomonadota > Gammaproteobacteria > Pseudomonadales > Pseudomonadaceae > Pseudomonas > Pseudomonas sp. GW821-FHT05H12. The sequence goes on from NZ_JBWKRS010000051.1 coordinate 15,270, forward strand.
AGTTGGCGCGCATGGTCGGCGACATGCACCGTGGCGGCGTGAACCACCGCGACTGCTACCTGTGCCACTTCCTGCTGGACACCGCGCAACCTGTCGACGCGAAGCACATCAAGCTGTCGGTGATCGACTTGCACCGTGCCCAGTTGCGTGCGCATCTGCCGCTGCGCTGGCGCGACAAGGACTTGTCGGCGCTGTATTACTCGGCCCTGGAAATCGGCCTGACCCGCCGTGACAAACTGCGTTTCCTGAAGGGCTATTTCCGTCAGCCGCTGCGCCAGGTCCTGGCCGAGCAATCGGCGTCCTTGAGCCTGCTGCAGCGCAAGGCCGACAAGCTGTACGCGCGCAAACAACGCTTGGGGGATGCGATCTGATGGCGGGTTGGAATTTGGAACCGGCCTACGCTGCCCTGGCGGATGATTTTGGAACCCTTGAAGCGGTGTTTGCCCTGCAAGGCGAACAGCTGACCCGTGACCCCTTGTCAGAAGTGATCCGCGTGGAGCGGGGCGGCGTCAATTATTACGTCAAGCGCTACACCGGGGCCGGCAAGGGCCTGCGCCGCTACCTGGGCAAACCCCGGGTGAAGTCCGAGTGGCAGAACCTCAAACGCTTTGCCAAGTGGGGCATTCCCACCGCCGACGTGGTGGCCTGGGGCCTGGAGCGCAAGGGTTTGGCGTACGACCGTGGTGCGATGATCACCCGCGAATTGCCTAAAACCGAGGATTTGTCGGCGCTCGCCGAGCGCCGCGACGCAAGGCTCAAGGACCCCAAGTGGGTGAATGTGGTCAGTCGCCAGCTCGCTGAATACACCCGCACCATGCACGATCATCGCTTCACCCATAATGACTTGAAGTGGCGCAACCTGTTGATCGATGACCAGCAGACCCTGTACCTGATCGACTGCCCCAACGGTGATTTCTGGCGCGGTTTCTGGCTCAAGTACCGCATCACCAAAGACCTGGCTTGCCTGGACAAGGTTGCCAAGTATCACTTGTCGGCCACCCAGCGCCTGCGTTTCTACATGCAATATCGCCAACGCACGCACCTGACGGCGTCGGACAAACAGCGAATTCGCCATGTGGTGAAGTTTTTCGAGGGACGCGAATGAGTGATTTCCTGGCGGCCGAAGACCGTGCCCTGCTTGAGCGCAACGGTCTGGCAACCTTCGATGCCCTGTGGGCCAAGCAATTGGACGCAGTGGATGAGCCCAACACCAGCCGTGGCGGTTGGAGCAGCGTGTTCCGCCTGGAGCTTGAGGGGCAGGGCTACTACCTCAAGCGCCAGAGCAACTACCTGACGCGCAGCTTGCACCGCCCGTTTGGCGAGCCGAGTTTTTCCCGCGAGTTTCGCAACATCAGCCGGTACCGCTCGTTGGGCATTCCTGCCTTGCAAGCGGCGTTCTACGGCGAACGCAAGGTCGCCGGTGAATACCGCGCCATGTTGCTCACGCGTGCACTGGATGGTTGGAACGACCTGGATTCCCTGCTGGAGCAGTGGCCGCAGTTGAGCGATGCCCAGCACGGCGCGATCCTGCTGGCCTGTGGTCGGCTTGCGCGCCGACTGCACAGTGTTGGCCAGGTGCATGGTTGTTTTTACCCCAAGCATATTTTCCTGCAGGCGACGGTTGACGGTTATGCCGCGCAGTTGATCGACCTGGAGAAAACCCGCCCGCTGCTCTTTGGCTGGCGTGACCGGGTCAAGGATTTGGAACCGTTGTTGCGTCGCGCGCCACAATGGTCGGATGCGCAGGTGCGTCAGCTGTTGGCGGCGTACCTGGAGCAACCTGCGGACAGCTCGCTGGTCGCCACGTGGTACCAGCGCTTGAGCGCCCGCCGTAGCCACAAGGAAAACCGTTGATGCGTTTGTCCGAGCTGAAAACCGCCGGTCGTACCCCGAGTTTGCCGCTGACGATTGAGCTTGCCGATGCGGCGGGCCCTGGTCAGTTGCAACTGCTCAGCCTGCTGCGCGTGCTGCCCGGCGAGCGTTATGTGGGCGCGGCCGTCTGGCGCGGCCGTCCGGTGCTGGCCAAGTTGCTGGTGGGCAGCAAGGCGGCGCGGCATTTTCAGCGTGAGCTCAGCGGTGTGCGTCTGCTGGCCGAACAAGGCCTGACCACACCGTTGCTGCTGGCCGATGGTCTGCAGGAAGGTGAGGGCGGTTGGCTGCTGTTCGAATTTATCGAAGGTGCCGAGAGCCTGGCCGATGCCTGGCACACTGTCGAACACCTGCCGCCCTTGGCTGACGAACAAACCGCCGTGCTCGCCGAGGCGTTGGGTGCGATTGCCCAGATGCATACCCAGGGCCTGTGGCAGGAAGACCTGCACCTGGACAACCTGCTGCGCCAAGGCGGCAAGCTGTATTTGATCGATGGCGCAGGGATTCGCGTCGAAGAGGCCGGCAAGCCGCTGTCGCGCAACCGCGTACTGGAAAACCTCGGGGTGTTTTTTGCCCAGTTGCCGAAGAACCTCGAGCCGTTTACCGAAGAGCTGCTGGTGTATTACCTGCTGGCCAACGGTGAACATGCCTTGCCGCTTGAGGCCTTGGAAAAACAGGTGCGCAAGGTCAGCGCCTGGCGCCTGAAGGACTTCCTGAGCAAAGTCGGCCGCGAGTGCACGCTGTTCAGCGTGGTGCGTGGGCCGTTTGCATTGCGTGCGGTCCGCCGTGAGGAAGAAGCCGCCATGCTGCCGGTGCTGGCGCAGGCTGACTCGTTGCTCGACAGCGGCCACCTCTTCAAGACCGGTGGCGCCGCGACGGTGGCCAAGACCGACGTGGCGGGGCGCTCGCTGGTGATCAAGCGCTACAACATCAAAGGGTTCGTCCATTGGCTCAAGCGCTTCTGGCGCCCGAGCCGCGCCTGGCATTCCTGGCGCGAGGGCAATCGCCTGGCGTTCCTTGGTATCGCCACGCCCAAGCCATTGGCCGTGCTGGAAAAGCGCTTCTTCTGGCTGCGCAGCCGCGCCTACCTGGTGACGGAATTGATCGCGGGGCCGGACATCATCGAGCGTTTTGCGCCCTATGTCGAAAGCGGCGCCGCGCCGGAAAATGAACTGCTGGCCCTGGATCACTTATTCGCCGAGCTGATCCGCGAGCGCATCAGTCATGGCGATTTCAAGGGCCATAACCTGTTCTGGGACAAGGACCGATGGTCCCTGATCGACCTGGACGCCATGCGCCAACACAGCTCCGATACCAGCTTCGCCCCGGCGTACGCCAAGGACCGTGCGCGGTTCATGCGCAACTGGCCTGAGAGCAGCGCGTTGTACCAACTGATCGATCAACGCCTGCCCAAGCAGCTCTGATTCGCCAGTACACGATCCAACTGTGGGAGCTGGCTTGTCGGATCGCCGCACCGCTGCGATAGCATCAGCTCGGTACATCTGAAACACCGAGGTGCCTGCATCGCAGGCAAGCCAGCTCCCACATGTACTCGGTGTCGATCACACACCAGCGGCCAAACACAAAACCCCCGTAGGAGCCGGCTTGCCGGCGATGTGGCCCGCAACAACGCCGCAATATTTGAAACTGCCATCGCAGGCAAGCCAGCTCCCACATGTACTCGGTGTCGATCACACACCAGCGGCCAAACACAAAACCCCCGTAGGAGCGCCGGCTTGCCGGCGATGTGGCCCGCAACAACGCCGCAATATTTGAAACTGCCATCGCCGGCAAGCCAGTTCCCACAGTTGTTTTGTATTGGCTTTAGAATTGGTATTCGGCGCCAGCGCCCGCATACCACGAACGGCCCGGCGCGGCTTCGTAATAGCGGCCATTGCCGTCGCCGACGATCACCGAGCCCACGTATTGGCGGTCCAGCAGGTTGTCCAGGCGCAACGTCTGGTGGAAGGTCCAGTGCTCGACTTTCTGCTCGAAGCGCGCACGCCAGTTGAACACGCTGTAGCCGGGTGCAGCGTGCTGCGTGTTGGTGTCTTCGACGTAGACCTTGCTGCGGTACAGGCCTTCGAGGGCGGTGCTGACCCAGTCCCGGGGCTTCCAGTTCAACTCGGCGAACAAGGTGGTCTGCGGTACGCCGGGCAGGTAGTTGCCTTTGTCGACAGTGGTAGTGCCGCCGCTGACGAAGTCACTGTCGTAGGTGGCTTGCAGGCGGGTGTAGGCGAGGTTGGTGCTCCACTGTTCACTCAACTGGCTTTCCAGGCCCAATTCAAAACCTCGACGCAGGGTACGGCCAGCGTTTTGATAGGTGGTACGCCCGCCGACGGATTGTTGCACCACCAACTCGTCCTCGGTGGTGATCTGGAACAGCGCGGCATTAATGCGCGTGTCTTGGCCGACACGGGCCTTCAAGCCGACTTCATATTGCTTGCTGACCGATGGCTTGAGCGCAAAGTTGAAGCCGTTGGCGGTGCTGGAATACGCCGACTCGGCCTGGGTCGGGGTTTCAAAACCCTTGCCCGCGCTCACATAGCCATGCAGGTCCGGGGTAAAGGCATACATGACGCTGACTGACGGCGTGTTCTTTTGGTAGGTCTTGTTGCCGCTGTCATTGCCGTCACTGAGGAAGTGGTCATCCACGTCCATGGTCATGCTGCTGTGGCGCAGGCCGGCTTGCAGGGTCCAGTCGCCGAGCAGCCAATTGGCCTGCACGAACGGGTCGAGGCTGGTGGCGGTGTCGATTTCATCACGGCCCAGGGTGCCCTTGACGCCGTGCACACCATTGACGGTGTTGGAATAGCCCTGGCGGTCATCCCTGCTGCGGTCGTAGTCGAGGCCGGTGATCAGGGTCAGGTCGCCGGGGGCGCTGGTGATGGGTTGCAGCCAATGGACGGAGCCGCCGTAGAACGTGCGGTCGAAGTCGACAACGCCGCCGCGCTTGTCGGCGGCAGTGCCACCCGGGATCGACAGGTACTGAATCACACTCCGCCGTCCCGTATAGGCATTCACTTGCAGGGTTGCATCGCCGATATAGCGCTCGTAATTCACGCCTATTTGCTGATGATCGATACTTTTGCGCGTGTTGTACAACAGCGCCGCCGGTGCGACCGAGCGCGGGTCTGCCTTGTAGCCTGCCCAGGTTTGCCCCAGTGGGTCCTGGGTGCCGTTCTGCTCCAGGCTGCTGTAGATCAGCGCGAGCTTACTGTCATCGTCCGGCTGGACGTTGAGCTTGGCAAAGGTCTGGTCGCGACGTGCGCTGCTGTGGTCGCGGTAGCCGTCGGTGTCCATGCGCGAAGCGTCGAGCACAAAGCCTGCGCCATTCGTGGCGCCTTCCGCCGTCAGGTGGTTTTTGCTCAGGCCGTCACTGCCTACCAGGGTCTCGGCGCCGATACGCGGCGGGCCTTCGCCGTCACGCGAAAACATCTGGATCACCCCGCCCGCATTGCTGCCGTACAGGGTGGCGGCCGGGCCGCGCAGCACTTCGATGCGCTCGGCCGTATCAAGGTTGAACGTCGCTGCCTGGCCCTGGCCATCGGGGGTGCTGGCCGGAATGCCATCGGCGATCAGCTTGATGCCGCGCACGCCAAACGCCGAGCGGGCGCCGAAGCCACGGGAGGAAATCTGCAGGTCCTGGGCATAATTCTGGCGGTTCTGCACCACCAGGCCAGGCACGCGGGACAAGGCTTCGGAGGCGTTGATGCCCAGTTGGCCGTCGCTGATCTGCTCGTGGCTGATGCTGTTCACCGAGTAGGGCAGGTCGAAGGTCGGGCTGGCGCTGCGTGAGCCGGTGACCACGCTGGGGTCGAGGATCAGCGGCGCATCATCCGCCTGTGCGGGAGCACTCAAGGAGAGCAGGCTGGGCAGTATCAAGGTGAAGCGGGCAAGGGTTTTCATGGGGCAGCCGAAATCTGTGGCGCATAGGTCATAGACGCGCAAAAAGGCGCGAGTTTAATGGCTTGGCCGATTTTTACCATTTGAGAATCGTCCTACGCGGTCTACCCGGATTCCCGTGCTGGGTTGTGAAAGCCATCGATGTTAGCGTGGTCAGCCTAGCCAATGAGCATGGCCGATGGGTCAGAAGGAGTGGTTCGTGAGGATTGCGTCGACAGTCTGGTGGATAGCGATCTGCCTGGCGCTTGCCGGTTGCGGAACCATCAACACGGTTTTTCGCCCGGACGCCGTGGCCAGCCAGAACCTCAAGGATTCGCGCAGTCACTGTGAAAACGTACCGCGTATCTACAGCGGTGTGATCTACGGGTTTTGCACGCTCAACGGTGAACCCAGGCCTGAGAAAAGCCTGAAAGACCAGAGCGTGCTGGACAGCGCGGGCAATGCCTTCCCGGTCATCGCCATCGAAGCCGTGGCCTCGGGCGTGCTGGACACGCTGGTGCTGCCCTACACGATCTACCGCCAGAGCAAGGACGGCAGTATCGAGATCTACCGCTAGGGTGCAGTGACAACCGGTCACCACATTCCCTAGATCATCACGCGGCGTGTTTACGCTATAATCCCGCCCTTTAGCTGTTTCTCGCCCAGGCGAGAGGCACACTTTTTTCAGGCGCAACCCGCCTGCATGCAGACTAAAAGAGGCTAGACCCCTGTGGCATTGACGATTCTTGGCCTGTCCGGCGCCCTTAGCCATGATCCTTCCGCAGCCCTGTATATCGACGGCAAGCTGATCGCGGCCGCCGAAGAAGAGCGCTTCGTACGCGACAAACATGCAAAGAACCGCATGCCCTACGAATCGGCGAAGTTCTGCCTGGAACAGGCCGGCATCAAGCCTTCCGACGTTGACGTGGTCGCGATCCCGTTCGCCCCGATCAGCCTGTTCGGCGAAGCGCGTTGGCACTACGCCAAGCGTTACTGGTACGCCCCGGACCGCGCCCTCGACGCAATCCTGATGGGCAACCGCCGCTACAAGCGCTATCGCAACAAGATCGTCTGGTGCCTGGAGCAACTGGGCTTCGATCCGAAGAAAATCAAGATCGAGCCGGTTGAACACCACCTGGCCCACGCTTCCAGCGCCTACCACTGCTCCGGCTTCCAGGAAAAAACCGCGATCCTGGGCATCGACGGTAAGGGTGAGTACGCCACCACGTTCTTCGGCTACGGCGAGAACGGCAAGATCCACAAGATCAAGGAATTCTACGATCCGGACTCCCTGGGCGGCCTGTATGGTGCGATCACCGAGTTCCTCGGCTTCGAGATGCTCGACGGTGAGTTCAAGGTGATGGGCATGGCGCCGTACGGCGATGCCAGCAAATACGACTTCTCGCGCCTGGCCTCCTTTGAGAACGGCGAACTGGTGATCAACACCGAATACGCCAACGTCATCGGCCTGCGCCGTTATAAAGAGAAGGGCAAGGGCTTCTACTTCTCGCCAAAACTGATCGAGTGGCTGGGTCCGAAGCGCGAAGGCGATATCGCCGACGAGCCGTACATCCACTACGCAGCGAGCATGCAAGCGCTGTTCGAGAAGCTGGCCCTGCAGATGATCGACCACTACCTGGGCGACATCCTCAAGGACACCGGCAAGCTGGCCTTCGCGGGCGGCTGTGCGTTGAACGTGAAGCTGAACCAGAAAATCATTGCCCGTGACGACGTGAAAGAGCTGTTCGTACAGCCTGCGTCCGGCGATGCCGGCACAGCCGTTGGTGCGGCGGCCTACGTGTCCCACGCCCGTGGTGTGCCGGTGGAGAAGATGGAGCACGTCTACCTCGGCCCGTCCTACAGCAACGAAGACGTGATTGCCGCGTGCGCCAAGCACGAGAGCAAGCCGAACTGGCGCAAGATCGAGAACATGCCCAAGCGCATCGCCAAGATCATGGTCGACGGTAACCCGGTGGCCTGGTTCCAGGGCCGCATGGAGTTTGGCCCGCGTGCCCTGGGTGGTCGTTCGATCATCGGTTGCCCAAGCGCCACCGGCGTGGCCGATCGCATCAACCACCAGATCAAGTTCCGCGAGCGCTGGAGGCCTTTCTGCCCGTCGATGCTCGACACCGTGGCTCCGCAGATGATCAAGGTCGATCACCCTGCGCCGTTCATGACCTTCACCTTTGAAGTGGCGGAAGAGTGGAAGACCCGCGTGCCGGAAGTGGTCCATGAAGATGGCACCTCCCGCGCCCAGGTGCTCAAGCGCGAGTACAACCCGCGCTACTACGACATGATGAAAGAGCTGGAAGTACTGACCGGCAACGGCGTGTCGCTGAACACCTCGCTCAATCGTCGTGGCGAAGCGATGATCTGCTCGCCGAAAGACGCGCTGGACATGTTCTTCGGTTCCGACCTGCAGTACTTGATCATGGAAGACATTCTGGTGGTCAAGGACGGCGTGGACCCTTATGACGCTGTGGTCTAAATGCTGAACCGCTTTCAGGGCTGGCGTGAACGTGGCTGGGCGCCTGTCGAGGCCGAGGTTTACGCCCAGGCCTGGCAGCGTTTTGGCGGCAGTGTGGCCACTCATCCGCGCGTGATCGAGCGGCTGGCCAGCCTGGCGCAGATTCCCGTGCGTTACCTGGGCTGGGAGCAGGACGGCGAGCTCAAGGGGGCGATTGCCACCTGGGGCCGCGACCTGGCCTTGTCCAAGGACGTGCTCAAGCGCAGCGGCAAGAAAGGCCTGTTTGACCTGGGCAATGCCGAGATCATCCTGCCGATTGCTGCAGACGCGCAGTTGCCGGTACGCCATCGCGGGCGCTACCTGTCGGCGCTGAACGAAGGGCGCATCAGTACCCTCAAGCCTCAGGCCGAGCAATTGGCCATGGCGCGTACTCCTGAAGACCTCTCGAAGAAGTTTCGCTACAACCAGCGCCGCGAGTTGCGCTTGCTGGAAGAAGCGGGCGGTGTGGTGCGGGCGGTCGGCGAGTTTTCCAGCACTGAGCTGGCGGCGATCTATTGCGACCTGTTCCAGCGCCGCTGGGGGTTTGCAGCCACCGGCGCCGAGCGCCTGGCTGAAGTGCTGGAGCTGCTCAAGGAGTTTTTGATCGGCTCGGTGCTGTTTCTCAATGACGCCCCCATCGCCGTGCAGTTGGTGTACCGCGTCGAGGCGCCCGAGTGGGTGAGCATCGAGTACGTCAATGGCGGGGTCGACCCCGAGACCCGTGAGTTCAGCCCGGGCAGCGTGTTGAGCTTTCTCAACACACAAAGCGCCTGGGAGCAGGCGCGCGCACTGGGCAAACCGCTGCGCTTTTCCTTCGGGCGTGCCGACCGTGAATATAAAGAGCGCTGGTGCAACCCGGTGCCGGTGTTCAGCGTATGAGTCGCAAACAACAGTTGCTCAAGCGCCATCGGCGCAACAAACGCATTGCCCTATTAGTCAGCTTGCTGGTGTTGGTTGCGGCCGGCGTGCTGGTGGCCTGGTGGTTGCCGCTGATCCTGGCGGTGTTGTTGTGGGTGGCGCATGAAGCGTGGTTTGCCGACCACCTCTTCTACTCGCCCAAAGATGACTACCAGTACACCTTCGCGGCGGGCACCCAGCAGGCAGGCTTGCGCCTGGAAGCTGGCCGGCTGGTACCGGACGTGCCGTTGGGTTTGGTCGGTGATGAAACCCTGGTCGTCGAAGTGCAGCTTGAAAGCAGCTGGCTGGGACGTTTTCTCGACCCTGCGGTTGAGTTGTCGGGCGATCGCCAAGCGTTTGAGCGTGGTGTGTCCGGCAAGCGTTTTATCAACCTCACCGGTTCGGCGCAGGCGTTGGCGGCAGGCGAGTTGGGTTTGCGCGGTCGGTATTGCCGCGTCGTCGGTCAGCCCACGCTGTGGGTGTTCCGTCACCCGGACTACGCGCGTCAGCGGGTCATGGTGATCGCTCCCCATGCCGATGATGCCGAGCTGGCTGCCTTCGGCCTTTACAGCCAGGCTGATGAAAGCTGGATCGTGACCCTCACCGCTGGCGAGATCGAAGCTGAGCATTATCAACAGATGGGCCTGGCCAAAGCCGATGCGGCGCGCCTCAAGGGCCGCTTGCGCGCCTGGGACAGTATTGCCGTGCCGCGTTGGGCCGGGGTTCCCGAAGCGCAATGTGTGCAGTTGGGCTATTTTTGCCTGCAATTGCCGGCCATGCGTGCCACGCCGGATCAGCCACAGGCTTCTCGCGAGGCGCAGTTGGACGATACGCGGCTGTTCCGTCAGTTCAACGCTTTCGCATTACCGGGAGATGTGGACGGCGCGCCGACCTGGACTAACCTGATTGCTGATCTGCGCGCTGTGCTGCTCAAGGCACGTCCTGAGGTCATTGTGTTGCCGACGCCGGTACTGGATCCGCACCCGGATCACATCTGTGCGCATGCTGCGGTGATCGATGCCCTGCAAGGGTTGGAGTGGCAGCCGACGACATTGCTCGGTTATGCCAATCACCTGCATGATAATGACCGCTGGCCCATGGGCGATGCCGGTGCCGGTGTGGCGTTGCCACCACAGTTTGATGCGACTCAAATACTTGAGCCTTATTGCCGAGTGGTATCATTGAGCCATCAGCAGGACAAGGCCATGGCGTTGGGCATGATGCATGACTTGCAGCCACGTGCACCGTTCAAGCGTCGCCTGCGCCGGCTATTGCAGCAAGTCCTGGCCGGCCGTGACCCATCGCCCTATGGAGAGAATGAATTCTTCCGCAAGGCGGTGCGGCGTCACGAGTTGCTTTGGGTGCTGAAGCAGGACTGAGTCTTTATCTTTTCGTCAGGCTGCCCGCTCGCAGCTTGACTGCCCCATGGAGTGATATGAAACCTCGTTTCAAGGTTTTGCAGTTACAGCCGGACTATAACGTCAAGGTCAATGACTTCGCCGACCTCGGTGAGCAGATCGTCAAGGCGTTGCCCGCTGAGCGTTTCGAGGTCACGTCGGCGTTTCTCAGCGGGCGCCCGCAGACCGGCCAGCCCTTGAGCGTGGCGGACCACTCCAAATACTTCGAATTCCCCGAGAAAGCCCTCAAGGGCATCCGCCTGGGTGCCATGTGGGAAATCTACAAGTATTGCCGTGAACAGAAGTTCGACGTGGTCATCTGTAACCGCTTCAAGTCGGTGAACATGATGCTGTCGCTCAACCGCTGGCTGAAAATCCCATTGTGTATCGGCATCTCCCATGGGTTTGGCGAGTATGAGAGGGCCTACCGTCGGCGCCAGACGCGTCGTTTGGTCAGCCCGGCGTGGCGGTTTGTCGGGGTGTCGGCGGCGGTCAGGGATTACCTGGTCGACCTCGATTGTGGCTTCACGCGCGAGAACACCACCTTTGTCACCAACGCCATCGACATCCCCCAGGCTGAAGCCTTGCAGTTGCCCCGTGACCAGGCGCGTGAAGCCTTGGGGCTGCCCATGGATGCGCGCATCATCGGGGCTTTGGGCCGCCTGGTGCCGATCAAAGGCCACACTCATCTGCTGCAAGCTTTTGCACGCCTCAAAGACAAATACCCCAATGTTCAGGTCGGCATCATCGGTTCGGGCCGCGCCGAAGCGGACCTGCGTGCCGACATCGAACGCCTGGGCCTGACCGGTCGTGCACACTTGCTGGGCTTTCGCGAAGACGGCCTCAAGTACGTGCGCGCCTTTGATATCTGGACCATGCCGTCCTTGCTTGAAGGCCTGGGGTTGGCGTTGCTCGAAGGCATGAGTGGTCGCCTGCCGGTGATCGCCTCCAACGGCCCGGCCATGTTGCCGCTGGTTGAAGGGGCGGGTGGCTTGTCTCATGAGCCCGGCAATGTCGACCAGCTGACGGCGGCCCTGGACACTTATCTGGCGATGAGCGACGAACAATTACGCACCAAGGGTGAGCAGGTGTTCCAGTACCTGGAACAGAATCACGCCCTGGCTGAATTCCAGCAGAAATACCTGGACCTGATCGAAACCGGTTTGAAAGAAGTAGGTAGAGCATGACGACGCAACAACCCCTGGTCTCGGTGATTATCGCGTCCTATAACCACGGCCGTTACATCGAAGAAAGTATCCTCAGTGTGCTTGGCCAGACCTACCCCAACATTGAGTTGCTGGTAGTGGACGATGGCTCTACCGACGACAGTGTCGAGCGTATTCAGCGCCTGCAGGCCGAGCACGGTTTTGATTTCCAGGTGCAGAAGAACCAGGGCCTGACTGCGACGCTCAATGGTGCCATCGCGCGCGCCAAGGGCAGCCTGATCGCGTCGTTCGGTTCCGACGACATCATGTTGCCGGACCGTATCGCCATTCAGGTCGCGTATATGGACGGCAAGCCGAAGGTCGGGATGTGCGCCGGCAACATCGAATTGATCGATGGCGAAGGCAACCTGCATCCGGAGAAGAAGCAGCGTCGCGACGTGCCGTTTCGCAGCCTGGATTTTGACGACATGTTTATGGACCGCAAGCCTTTCCCGCCGGCGCCGACCATGCTGATTCGTCGCGAAGTGCTGGATGAAGTCGGCGGTTTTGATCCGGATATCCCACTGGAAGACCTGTTGATCCAACTGAAGATCACGGCCGCTGGCTACACCATCGATGCCCTTGGCGTAGTGATGGCGCGCTATCGCCAGCATGCCAGCAATACTTATAAGAACCACCGCTACATGATCCAGAACATCCTCAAGAGCTATGCTAAGTTCAGCGAACACCCGGCCTATGACGCCGTGCGTTACAACTTCCTGAACTCGATGTTCCTCAAAACGGCCGACCGTGACCGGCCGTTGGCGCGGGAAATCCTCAAGCAGATCCCGTTGAAGTTCTGGGGGCGCAAGACCTTGCGTGGGCTGGTGCGGCTGTATTTGTCGCCGCTCAGAAAGTGAGGCAATGCACGATATGAAAAAGGCGACTATCAGTCTGTGATAGTCGCCTTTTTTATTCAGATGGCGGGCTTGGCCAGGCTCAGCACCTGGGCGCGGATTTTAGCCGTGGCCTCTGGGGTGGCGACCGAGGCGTATCCTTTGGCCATTTGCTCGAAGTGGGTTTCGAACAACCAACTGCGGTCCTGCGGGTAGCGCTGCATATGGTTCAGGTTGCGCTGGCGCAGAGCATTGCGCAGGGGTGATGGGTAGATGCGCAGGTCAGCCACATCGATCAGGCCGAACTCACCGTCGTCCATCAACAGCACGTTACCCAGGTGCAGCGAGCGGAAGTACACGCCACGTTCGTGAAGTACAGCGACGAAGCGGCCGAACCGTTCGATCAATGACTCACGCAGGCTACTGTCCAGGCTTTGCAAGGCTTGGCGCAGGGTCAGGCCGGGCAATGGCGTGTAGACGACGGCGCTGCTGCCATCGGGCAAGGCGTGGAGGTTGAGGATCTGCGGAGCAGGGATCCCCAGGGTGCGCAATTGCTCGCTGTTGCTGGCGAATCGCTCGGAATACGGGTTGAAGCTGCCCGAGGTATACCAGCGGCGTGGGCGGAAAACCTTGAGGAAACGACCGTCTTCCAGGCGCAACACTTTTGGGCCAAGACCATCGGCTTCGATCACGTGGGCGTTGCTGCTCAGTTGATCAAATGCGGCAAGCTTGAGGTTTTCCACAGGCATGCGCAGCACACTGCGACGGCGCTGCGCGATGCTCAGGCCGGCGATGATTGCTAGCGGGATCCACAGCAGAAACCAGTGCTCCTTGGGGCGCGACAGGATGCCACCGCCTTCGGTGAGGCCGGCGCCGATGCCGTAGGCCAGCAGCGACGATGCCAGGATGAACAGTGGTTGTGCGCGTTGCTTGAGGCCTTTGTACAAACCCCAGCCGAGCATGAAAATCCACGGGATGAAGCCGATGATGCCGATGTAGTACAGAACGCCCAAGGCAAAGCTATGGGGTTCGCGCAGTTCGGTGCCTTCTGCCAGTGTCAGGTACAGCTCGGAGTCGTAGCTGTGGCCGATCCACGGGTGTTCGGCGATGCGTTGCAGTGACATGCCCCACAGTTCAAGGCGGAATGAGCTGCCGCGTTCAGTAATCGCTTCTGGGTAAAGCAGCAGGAGCCCGGCTGCGGCTACTACCATGCTGGCGATCAGCAGTGCTGAGCGGCGGTTGCGACTGACGAACGACATCCACAGGATGGCCATTGTCAGTGCCACCAAGGGCGTTCGCGAACCGGTAGCCAGTACGGTCGCCACCATGATCGTCAGGGCCGGTACGCTGAACCACAGCACCTGCAGGCGCTTGGTGGTCATGCACACGTACAGCCAATAGACGCAGAAAAAGCCAAAGATATGGGAGCTGAGCAATGGGTTATCGAGGGCTCCGCGCCCTCCAATCATGCGCATGCCGGGCGTGAAGCCCTTCGCAAAGACCACCAGGTTGCACAGGCAGACGACCAACGCGATCACGGCTGCGCTGAAGAAAATCGGCTTGAACAGTTCGTTACGGTAATGCAGCAACAACCCGCAGCCGGCAAAAAGCATGAAGGTGTGCAAGGGGCGCTTGAACAGGTCGGTATCGGCGGTGGGCGCTGGGCTCCACAGCAGACTGATCAGTGCCCAGGCGGAAAACACCAGGAAGGCGATCGCCAGAGGTTCACGCAATAACTCCTTGATTTCCCGGGGGCGCATGAGCAGGAGCAGCAAGGTTGGGGCGCTGAAGAAACCGTAGTAGAACTTGTGCAGCACATTGCGGTTGGTCACGAAGAACAGCGAACTGAGCAGCAGCAGCAAGCCAATGGGCAAAATCCATAGGACCAGGAAGTCGAAAACGCGATTTGAGCCATAGATAAGGCGCTTGGAGTGCATACAGAAAAGCCATTCCAGAAAGAGAAAGCCGACCATCTTAGAGTAGTGGCCATATAATGTCTCCGGTTGGATCCAACCGGGTTGCGGGTCATGCAGGGTGCAAGTACAACAGAGAAGCTGTGCTAAAGTCAGCCTCCTTTTTCAAAACGCCGCGTGATATGACCGACTCCAGTCCGAGCGCAAGCCCTTCGAGCTTGAAAATATACTTCCGCCTGCTCAGTTACGTTAAGCCCTATATGGGGTTGTTCGCGCTGAGTATCGTCGGATTTCTGATTTTCGCGTCGACCCAGCCAATGCTGGGTTACATCCTCAAGTACTTTGTCGATGGCCTGTCCAACCCGGAGGCCGTGCTGTTCCCCACCGTGCCCTTTCTGCGTGACCTGCAATTGCTGCAGGCCGTGCCGCTGCTGATCATCCTGATTGCCGCCTGGCAGGGCCTGGGCTCGTTCCTGGGCAACTACCTGTTGGCCAAGGTTTCCCTGGGCCTGGTCCATGACCTGCGGGTGCAGTTGTTCAACAACCTGCTGACACTGCCGAACCGCTACTTCGACAACCACAACTCGGGGCATCTGATTTCCCGCATTACCTTCAACGTGACCATGGTCACGGGGGCGGCGACCGATGCCATCAAGGTGGTGATCCGCGAAGGCATGACGGTGATCTTCCTGTTCGCCTCGCTGCTGTTCATGAACTGGCGCCTGACGCTGGTAATGATCGCCATTCTGCCGCTGATCGCGGTGATGGTGAGCACGGCCAGCAAGAAATTCCGCAAGCAGAGCAAGAAGATCCAGGTGGCCATGGGCGACGTGACCCACGTCGCGTCGGAAACCATCCAGGGCTATCGCGTGGTGCGCAGTTTCGGTGGCGAAGTCTACGAGGAAAAACGCTTCCTCAAGGCCAGCCAGAGCAACACTGACAAGCAACTGCGCATGACCCGCACCGGGGCGATCTACACCCCGGCGCTGCAACTGGTGATCTACACCGCCATGGCGGTGTTGATGTTCCTGGTTCTGTATCTTCGCGGCGATGCTTCGGCCGGTGACATGGTGGCCTACATCACTCTGGCTGGTTTGCTGCCCAAGCCGATCCGCCAACTCTCGGAAGTCAGTTCGACCATCCAGAAAGGCGTGGCCGGTGCCGAAAGCATTTTCGAGCAGCTGGACGAAGAGGTGGAGGTCGACCATGGCACCATCGAGCGCGACAAGGTCAGCGGTCGCCTGGAAGTGCGCAACCTGAACTTCACCTACCCGGGCACCGAGCGCCATGTGCTCAAGGACATCAGCTTCACCGCCGAGCCTGGGCAGATGATTGCCCTGGTGGGGCGTTCGGGCAGCGGCAAGTCGACTTTGGCCAGCCTGATCCCGCGTTTCTATCACCACGAGAGCGGTGAAATCCTGCTCGATGGCGTAGAGATTGAAGACTACAAGCTGCTCAACCTGCGCAGGCACATCGCCCAGGTGACCCAGCACGTGACCCTGTTCAGTGACACGGTGACCAACAACATCGCCTACGGCGACCTGGCCGGCGCACCGCGGGCGGACGTTGAAGCGGCAGCGCGGGATGCAAACGCCAAGGACTTCATCGACCAGTTGCCCAAAGGCTTCGACACTCAGGTTGGCGAGAATGGCGTGCTGCTGTCCGGCGGCCAACGCCAGCGCCTGGCCATCGCCCGCGCCTTGCTCAAGAATGCGCCGCTGCTGATTCTCGACGAGGCCACCTCGGCCCTCGACACCGAGTCGGAGCGCCACATCCAGGCGGCGCTGGACAAGGTCATGCAAGGTCGCACCACGTTGGTGATCGCTCACCGCCTGTCCACCATCGAGAAGGCTGACCTGATCCTGGTGATGGACGACGGCCGGATTGTGGAGCGCGGTACCCACGGCGAGCTGTTGGCACAGAACGGCTACTACGCCCGCCTGCATGCCATGGGCCTGGATGCGCCTGTCTCCGCCGACATCACCTAACGCTCTGTAGGAGCCGGCTTGCCGGCGATAGCATCACCTCGGTCCGACGCCCCACCGCAGTGATGCCATCGCCGGCAAGCCGGCTCCTACAGTGCAAAACCTCCCACCACCCTGTGCTAATATCGCGCCCCTGTTCATTTTGTATGTGGGTTGCTCCATGAAGTTGTCCATGCCGCGATTCGATCAAGCCCCTGTCTTGGTGGTCGGCGATGTCATGCTCGACCGTTACTGGCATGGCGGTACCTCACGGATTTCCCCTGAGGCACCGGTACCGGTAGTCAAGGTCGAGCAAATCGAAGACCGTCCAGGTGGCGCTGCCAACGTTGCCCTCAATATTGCCGCGCTCGGCGCCCCGGCCTCCCTGGTGGGGGTGACCGGCGACGACGAAGCCGCCGACAGCCTGGCCAACAGCTTGCGCGGGGCCGGCGTGCGTGCGTTGTTCCAACGCATTGCTCACCAGCCGACCATCGTCAAGCTGCGGGTGATGAGCCGTCACCAGCAATTGCTGCGTATCGATTTTGAAGAGCCCTTCTCCACCGACGCCCTGGCCCTGAGTGGCCAGGTCGACGAACTGCTTGAAGGAATCAAGGTGCTGGTGCTGTCCGACTACGGTAAAGGCGCTTTGAAAAACCACCAGGTGTTGATCCAGGCCGCCAAGGCCAAGGGCATTCCGGTGCTGGCCGACCCCAAGGGCAAGGACTTCTCGATTTATCGGGGCGCCAGCCTGATCACACCAAACCTCAGTGAATTCGAAGCCATCGTCGGCGGCTGTGCCGATGAGCACGAGCTGGTGAGCAAAGGCGCAGCGTTGATGGCCGAGCTCGACCTCGGCGCGTTGCTGGTGACCCGTGGCGAGCACGGCATGACCTTGCTTCGCCCCAATCATCCGGCGATCCACTTGCCGGCCCGTGCCCGCGAAGTGTTCGACGTGACCGGCGCTGGCGACACCGTGATTTCCACCCTGGCCGCTTCCATCGCGGCCGGTGAAGAGCTACCCCACGCCGTGGCCCTGGCCAATCTGGCGGCGGGCATCGTGGTGGGCAAGCTGGGTACGGCGGCCATCAGTGCACCTGAGTTGCGCCGAGCGATCCAACGCTCCGAAGGTTCGGAGCGTGGCGTGCTGGGTATCGAGCAATTGCTGCTGGCGATTGACGATGCCCGCGCCCACAACGAAAGCATCGTGTTCACCAACGGCTGTTTCGACATCCTGCACGCGGGCCACGTGACTTACCTTGAACAAGCGCGTGCCCAAGGCGATCGACTGATCGTCGCGGTCAATGACGACGCCTCGGTCAGCCGCCTGAAAGGCCCTGGCCGTCCGATCAACAGTGTTGATCGGCGCATGGCCGTGCTGGCCGGCCTGGGTGCCGTGGACTGGGTCATCAGCTTCCCTGAAGGGACGCCTGAAAACCTGCTGGCCCAGGTCAAGCCGGACGTGCTGGTCAAGGGCGGTGATTACTCGGTCGATCAAGTGGTCGGTGCCGATATCGTCAGCGCCTATGGCGGCAAGGTCAAAGTACTGGGCCTGGTCGAGAACAGCTCGACCACGGCCATTGTCGAGAAGATCCGCAACAATGAGTAAGGCTGAGAAGTGGGTCTTGATCACGGGTGGTGCGGGCTTCATCGGCTCGCACCTGGTGGATGCGTTGCTCGCCAAGGGCTACGCCGTGCGGGTGCTGGACGACCTGTCCACGGGCAAGCGCAGCAACCTGCCGCTGGACAACCCACAGGTGCAACTGATCGAAGGTGATGTGGCCAATGCTGAGTTGGTGGCGCAAGCCGCTGTCGGTATGACTGCGGTGGTGCACCTGGCAGCGGTGGCGTCGGTGCAAGCCTCGGTGGACGACCCGGTCAGCACGCACCAGAGCAATTTTGTCGGCACCTTGAATGTGTGCGAAGCCATGCGCAAGGCAGGTGTGAAGCGCGTGGTATTCGCTTCCAGCGCGGCGGTGTATGGCAACAACGGCGAGGGAGCTTCGATTGACGAAGAGACCACCAAGGCGCCGTTGACGCCCTACGCGTCCGACAAGTTGGCGGGCGAGCACTACTTCGATTTCTACCGTCGCCAGCATGGTCTAGAACCGGTGATTTTCCGCTTCTTCAACATCTTCGGGCCGCGCCAGGACCCGTCATCGCCGTATTCCGGCGTGATCAGCATCTTCAGCGAGCGTGTGCAGCAGGGCCTGCCGATTGCCGTGTTCGGCGATGGCGAGCAAACCCGCGATTTCATGTACGTGGAAGACCTGGTCGATGTGCTGGTACAGGCCATCGAAGCGCCCGAGGCACCGCTGGGTGCGATCAACGTCGGTTGGAATCGCACGACGACGCTCAAGGATGTGCTGCAGGCCTTGGAAGAGATCGTCGGCACGTTGCCGGCGGTGACTTACGGGCCGGCGCGTTCCGGGGACATCCGGCATTCGCGGGCGAATAACCAACGGTTGCTGGCGAGCTTCACCCTGCCCGAGCCCACACCGTTGAAGGTTGGCCTCGCCCGCCTCCTCAACCCCTAACCTCTGTAGGAGCCGGCTTGCCGGCGATGAGGCCCTGAAGATCACCTGAAGCTTCAGGCCGCTATCGCCGGC
>NZ_JBWKRS010000052.1:0-31695 GCF_059419385.1 Pseudomonas sp. GW821-FHT05H12
CAGGCCCATGGTTACTTTTGGCTGGGCCGGCATTCCGGGCTCTTTTCCAAAAGTGACCCGCTGTAAGAGCGGAACCATAGGTGGCCGTAACCTAAATAACGGATATACACCCGGTAAACCAAACCAATCCCCCTCCCCAAAGGTCCACATCCTCCAAGCACCTTCGAACCAGGAGATTCACCCCATGACCACCCCCAAAGCCCTACTCATCCTCCACGGCAAGCAAGCCCTCAACGAGGACGTCCGCGCCGCCGTGCAAGCCCGGCGTGAACAAGGCTGGGAGCTGGCAGTACGGGTCACCTGGGAAGGCGGCGACGCCCAACGCCTGGTCAACGAAGCCCTGGAAGGCAACTACACCCATATCATCGCCGGCGGCGGCGACGGCACCCTGCGCGACGTGGCCGAAGCCATGGCCCTGGCCAAGACCGACGCCAGCCTGGTGCTGATGCCCCTGGGCACCGCCAACGACTTCGCCAAAGCCGCCGGCGTACCCCTGGAACCCGCCCAGGCACTGGCGCTGCTCGACGTGCCGCCCACGGCAATCGACCTCGGCCAGGCCGGTGGGCAGATCTTCCTCAACATGGCCACGGGCGGCTTCGGCAGCCAGGTCACCGCCAACACCTCCGAAGACCTCAAGAAAGTCCTGGGCGGCGCCGCCTACCTGTTCACCGGCCTGACCCGCTTCAGCGAGTTAAAGGCGGCCTACGGTGAACTGGAAGGCCCGGGCTTTCATTGGAAGGGCGACCTGCTCGCGCTGGGCATTGGCAACGGTCGCCAGGCAGGCGGTGGGCATGTGCTGTGCCCGGGGGCACTGGCCGATGACGGCCTGCTGGACATCAGCATCCTGCCGGCGCCCCAGGAGGTGGTCGGCACGCTGCTCACCCTGATGACCGACGGCTGGGGCCTGGACAACCTGTTTGTGCGGGCGCGCCTGCCCTGGGTCGAGATCAAGGTGGCCGAAGGGTTGTACATCAACCTCGATGGCGAGCCGCTCAAAGGAGACGACCTGCGTTTCAGCGCCTTGCCCAAGGCCTTGCGCGTGCACCTGCCGGTGGGGTCGCCCCTAATCGTCCAGGCTGATGATCTGCTCGCGAACGGCGAATAACACCAAGCCCGCCACATCGAATATCTGCAAGCGCTTCATGATCTGCGAGCGGTGCGCTTCCACGGTCTTGATGCTCAGGCCCAGGCCGTGGGCGATCTCCCGGGTGGATTTGCCGCGCACGATCAGGCGCAGGATCTCCAACTGGCGAGCGGTGAGGTTATGGCTGTGGACGGCGGGCGAGGCCGGCCCCTGGCTGCGTACCAGCGCCTGGTTGATCACCGTATGGGCGATGGCAGGGCTCAGGTAGCGCTCGTTATTGCGCAGCGCCGCCAGGGCGTGTTCCAGCTCGTTGGCGGTGGTGTCCTTGAGCAGGTAGCCATGGGCACCGCATTCCAGCGCGCGCATGATCAGCTCGGGGTCGGTGTGCATCGACAGGATCAACACCTTGCTCTTGGGGTAGGCGGCCTTGAGTTGTTGCAAGGCGTCCAGCCCACCGGTGTGCTTCATCGACAGGTCCAGCAGCACAATGTCGGGCTGCAGGGCGCTGAATTTTTCCAGCAATTGCGCGCCATCGCTGGCTTCGCCGATCACCGTATAGCCATGAATATCCTGGACCAGCGCACGTACGCCGGCCCTGATCAATGCGTGGTCATCCACCAGGAGTAATTTGCAGGTCACTCGAGAACCTTAGGGGAACTGGCCCGTTCGAGGGCGCGGGGCGCCCAGGGGAAAAGCGCGTCGATCCGTGTCCCTTGGCCTGGCTGGCTGCTGACGGTCAATGAGCCGCCAAGCTGATCGATCCGCTCTGACATGCCGGCCATGCCCCGTTGGCCTTCCAGGCCGGGGTTGATGGCGGGCGAAAAGCCCTGGCCGTCATCGCAGATACTCAGCGACAGGCCTTCGGGCAGGCGTTGCAGGCGCACCAACAGATTGCGCGCCTGGGCGTGGCGTAGCATGTTGGTCACCGCTTCCTGTGTGATGCGAAAGGCCGCGACGGCCATTTCTTCCGGGATGCCGGTCAGCCGTTGCTGGCATTCCAGGCTCCAGTGAATCGAGGTGTTTTCCAGGGTCTTGAGCAGGTGCGCGCGCAGGCTCGCCTCCAACCCCAGGCTGGCCAGCTGCCGTGGGTTGAGGATGGCGGACACGTCGCGCACCTTGGCCAGGGTTTCATTGAGGGTGTTGCACAACACGCTGCATTGGCTTTGCAGGTCTTCCGGCAGGCGACGCTTGAGCCATTCGCTTTGCAGCTTGGCGGCGGTCAGCAACTGGCCGATGTCGTCATGCAGTTCTCGGCTGAGACGATGGCGCTCGTTTTCCTGGACTTGCAGCAGGCGATCGGCGAGTTCCTGCGGCTGGAATTTGATCGACTTGCGCGAGCTCCACTGTTGCAGGCCCACCACGATCAGGGTCGCCGCGTTGAGCAGCAGGATCAGCAACGGCAGCGGCGCCGAGCGCGCGTAGGCCCACACACTGACCAGCAGCGAACACAAACACAGGGCCAGGACCATACGGCGTGCATTGCTGCGGGACACGGACCTTGCGATGAGTGACTTGAGGCTGGTGTACATAGCGGATGAAGCCAATGAAGGTTCGCTGCGGGAAGACCGGTCACGGCGGCTGACAGGGCTCAGTGTGGAATGCGGTGCCGAATCGTTTTTATACATGATGAAGTTGAGTCACTTCGAGCGGGGCATAGTACCACCACTATTACCGTTGGTCGCCTGGCGCCTCACTTGGCAGCCTTATTAACCACGCAAACACCCTGGGCGGTAATTCCAGAGTTCAAAGAGAGGGCAGTTGTATTAATAAAGTTGGTTTGTATCGTTGTTGGGGTGATGGCTAATTGATATGTCCTGCCCGCAATTATGTAGCCTGCGTTTAGGTTGACGGTCGTTTTTAGATAACTCGCCTATTAATTACGACTTGCTCGTCACCTAAGACGCGTGATGCATGCGCTGCTGCGGTTTATAACCAAAGTCTTTTTGTGGGATTTGCAAGGTCACGGTCGCAATCAGGGTTGTTTGCTCGGTTTCATCCAGCCCTAATTCTCCGGTGCGGATGTCGATCAACTCCAGTTGCCAGGCCAACAACCTCAAGCAGTCATGCAACGCATTAAGCGCCTGGTCATGCAACTGCATGGGGCTCGCGGCATTGGCAATCAGGTACTGAATATGGCGCGAGAACTCGCTGATCGCCTGCAATGCAAGGCCTTCGGCCTTTTCGGCCAGCTTGGCGAGGCTGGCTTTCATGCAGTCGATGGCGTCGCTGTCGTTGCGAATCAGATGCAAGTGGTTCAGGCACTCTTCCGACTTGGCCAGCAGCATTTCTGCCTCCAGCAGAAAATCGGGAAGTGCAGTTTGCCATTCGTTCGCGTTATTCATCATGCAAGTCTCCGCAACATTAGGTCCGGTGATGAGATGCCGCATCGGGTGAATGGCTTAAAACTACCGCTGAAATATGACTGAAATCTGTAGCCCGCTTCTGGATTTCCAGTAGGACGCTTATTTGAATGATCACGAAAGCCGTGCGCGGCCCTCATTATCAGGGGCGATTGCACAACTTCAGTTGCCGACACGTGAATGTCTGGAAGACCCGTGGGCCGAGGGCTTGGGATGGCAAACAAAAGCCTGACTCCATTCATGCAATGAGAATGGCGTCACATTAATGGCTATTAGATATCGCGAATATCAGGTTGGGCCTGATTGTGTATAGGGGAATCCCTTACAAGGCGGAACCTCGCGTCGATTTCAATGTCGCGCGACGTCTCTGTAATGCCGTCTGGAGAGGCCGTTGCAGTAAAGCATGATGTCAGTGTGACATCAATGAATTTACGTGGCATTTTACCGGGGTCAAGGTCTGGCGGTTGCCGCCGATAACAAACCTTAATGAGCAGCACAATCTCTCAGCGCAAACCCACGCGCCCATCAGGAGTTTTTAATGGCCGGCATTCTCGACACGGTAGACCAACGCACGCAACTGGTGGGTGAGAATCGCCTGGAGATTCTCATGTTCCGCCTGGCCGGGCGGCAGTTGTTCGCGATCAACGTGTTCAAAGTGCAGGAAGTGCTGCAACTGCCCAAGCTGACCCTGATGCCCCAGCGCCACCCGTTTGTGTGCGGCGTGGTCAACCTGCGTGGGCAGACCTTGCCGGTGATCGATCTGTCCCAGGCCATCGGCATGCGCCCGCTGGTACCTGGCCCGAACAGCACCATCATCGTTACTGAATACAACCGCTCCGTGCAGGCGTTCCTGGTGGGTGGCGTCGACCGCATCGTCAACATGAACTGGGAAGCCATCCTGCCGCCGCCGACCAGCGCCGGCCGCCAGCATTACCTCACAGCCATCAGCAAGGTCGATGACCAGTTGGTGGAAATCATCGACGTGGAAAAAGTTCTCGCCGAGATTGTGCCGTACAACGCCAAGGTCTCCCGCGAAAAGCTCGAAGACCCGGTGCTCGAACGCGCCCGGGGCCGCGAAGTGCTGCTGGTGGACGACTCCAACGTGGCGCTGTCGCAACTGCGCGACACCCTTGGTCAGTTGGGCGTGAAGATGCACATCGCCAGCGATGGCCTCAAGGCGCTGAACATGCTCAAGGCCTGGGCCGACAGTGGCCAGGTCATGACCGACAAGTTGCTGATGATCTTCACCGACGCCGAAATGCCCGAGATGGACGGCTACCGCCTCACCACCGAGATACGCAACGACCCGCGCTTGCGTGGGCTCTACGTGGTGTTGCACACCTCGCTGTCGGGCAGCTTCAACGACTCGATGGTGAAGAAGGTCGGCTGCGACAACTTCCTGTCCAAGTTCCAGCCGGACAAACTGGTGGACGTGGTGCGCCAACGCCTGATGCTCGACCACGCCCCTGCCTGACGGCCCGCACGGTAACTTGTAGTGAGCGGGCTTGCCCCGCGCGGTGTCGTGTCAGGCGGCCCAGCGTTAACTGGCACGCCGCAGCGCGGGGCAAGCCCGCTCACTACAAAGACGGGCGTGTTTGGGATAGGGTGGCGTTTTATTCTTGCAGGAAAGCAGGCCCATGCTTCGTCTCAGCGCGTTGTACCGTTACCCCTTGAAGTCCGGCAAGGCCGAAACCTTGCAGCAGATCGGCCTGGATAAACTGGGGTTGGACGGTGATCGACGCTGGATGCTGGTGGATGAAGCCAGCGGGCGTTTCCTGACGCAGCGCGCCGTGGCCAAGATGAGCCAGTTGTCTGCCCTGTGGAACAGCAGCGGCGGCCTCACCCTGAGCACCCCGGGCCTGGCCTCGCTGGACGTGGCATTGCCCGGCAGCGAGGCCGAGTTGCGCGGCGTGACCATCTGGCGCGACACCCTGCGTGTACCGGACGCCGGTGATGAAGCCGCAGCCTGGGTCAGCGATTTCATCGGCAAACCCACACGCCTGGTGCAGGTGCCTTTGGAACGTGCACGCACCACCGAGGCCGGTTACGGCAAGGATGACGACCAGGTCGGATTTGCCGATGGCTTCCCGCTGTTGCTGATCGGCCAGGCGTCGCTGGACGACCTCTCCCAACGCATCGGTCGCCCCATGGAAATGCTGCGCTTTCGTCCCAACCTGGTGATCGAGGGCAGCGAGGCCTTTGCCGAAGACACTTGGAAACGCGTGCGCATCGGCGACGTGGAGTTTCGCGTGGTCAAGTCCTGTTCGCGCTGCATCCTCACCACTATCGATCCGGCCAGCGGCGAACGCAGTGCCGACCGCGAGCCCTTGGCCACGCTCAAGACCTATCGCGAGCAGGGCGGTGACGTGATGTTCGGCCAGAACCTGGTCAACGACGGCATCGGCCAATTGGCCGTAGGCATGTCGGTGACGATCCTGGAATAAAAAATGCCCATCTCGCGAGAGACGGGCATTTTTTTGACGGCCCGAAAAGCTTAGCCGCGGTATTCGCATAGGTAAGCGGTGTCGACGGCGACCTTCAGTTGGAACTTGCTGTTGGCCGGTACGTTGAACTGGCTGCCGGCGGCGAAGGTTTCCCAGTCGGCGGCGTCTGGCAGCTTGACGGTCAGGGCGCCGGACACCACGTGCATGATTTCACGCTGGGCGGTGCCGAACTCGTATTCACCCGGGGCCATCACGCCGATGGTCGCCGGACCTTCTGCGGTGCCGAAAGCGATCGACTTGACGGTGCCGTCGAAGTACTCGTTGACTTTGAACATGGGCGAATCCTCGGAAAATGGGTTAAGGCTTCCCGCTCCCCGTAGGAGCCGGCTTGCCGGCGATGAGGCCCTTGAAGCCGTGCATCGTTCAAGCGGGCGCCATCGCCGGCAAGCCGGCTCCTACGGGTGAGCAGTATTTCGGAAAAGGGCGGCCAGTATGCCCAAGCCAGCGGAGGCTGCCTAGACCGGCAAAATCAACGGCAGCAGGCGTGCGGTGTTGCGTGCATCTTCCAGTGCCCGGTGTTGCTGGCCATGGAACTGCATGCCCGCCAGTTGCAACGCGCCGTTGAGCCCCAGCGGCTTGTCCAGGCGCCGGGCCTTGGCAAAGCGCTGCTTGAGGTTCACGTGGGGCGTGTCGGCCAGCGCACTGGCCAGGCCGTGGCGTTGCCATTCCAGCTCCAGCTGCGCACGGTCGTAGTCGCCCCAACTGGCCCAGCCTTCCAGGCGTGTCTGGTGCTGGCCCAGCCAGCGTTCGAACAACGGCCACACCTCGGTGATCGGCGCTGCAGCGTCGATGTTGGCCTGGGTGATGTGGGTCAGTTGGCGGCAGAAGGGCGTCAGCAATGGACGGCGCAGCGGCCGCACAAAGCGCTGGAAGTGATCCAGCTCGCGGCCCTGGCGGTTCACCAGGCTCGCGCCGATCTCGATGACTTCCATCTCCGTCACGGGCCAGCCGCCTTCATCCGTTGTGGCTTCAAGGTCAATAATCAGCCAATGAGGCATCGCGCAGGTTCCCGTACTCATCCCTTCCTGATGGGGATAGAGCGTAGCCCGGCCGCGTAGTTCCGCCCAGGCCTTATTCGATCTCCAGCAACACCTGGCGATTGCGCACCTGGTCGCCCGTCACCACCTGCAGCGTCTTGATCACGCCATCGACCCCGGCAATCAGCGGGTGCTCCATTTTCATGGCCTCAAGCACCAACAGCAGTTGGCCTTTGCTCACCCGCTCGCCGCTGCTCACGCGAACATCGACGATCGCACCGTCCATCGGCGCCTTGACCGTACCGCCGCTGGCATCGGCCTGGCGGCTGGCGACGTGCTGGGTGCGATTGATCACCGTAAGGCCGGGCAGCCACAGGTGGTTGCCGTCGAGGTGGTAGGCGATACGTCGACGTATGCCGTTGAGTATCAGGGTGGCGTGACGACCGTCGGTGCTCAATTGCAGCGGCTCGGCGGTGACGGTGTGGATGTCGCCATGGGCTTCCAGGCGATAAGTGCTGGGGGCGCCAGCGTTGTTGCGCCATCCCGCAAGGCCCTGGGCATGCTGATTGGCGCCGTGCTGATAAAACAGCGCGGCGGCCAGGGCCAGTTGTTCGGCCGTCGCTTTCGGCTGGGTGATGTCACTGAAGTGCTCGGCGATAAATCCGGTGCTGAATTGACCGTCGATAAAGTCTGGATGCTTGAGCAGGTCCACCAGCAGCTGCTGGTTGGTGGTCACTCCCAGCAGCAACGTGTCTTCCACCGCCCGCAGCAGTTTGCGTCGCGCCTCTTCGCGGGTGCGGCCGTGGGCGATGATCTTGCCGAGCATGGCGTCGTAGAACGGGCTGATGCACTGGCCCTGGCTGACACCGTGATCAATACGAGCACCGGGGGCCGGCTCCCAGCGCAGCACTTCACCGGTTTGCGGCAGGAAACCCTGG
Source organism: Pseudomonas sp. GW821-FHT05H12 (assembly GCF_059419385.1). Lineage (NCBI taxonomy): Bacteria > Pseudomonadati > Pseudomonadota > Gammaproteobacteria > Pseudomonadales > Pseudomonadaceae > Pseudomonas > Pseudomonas sp. GW821-FHT05H12. The sequence goes on from NZ_JBWKRS010000052.1 coordinate 7,864, forward strand.
GTCGGGTCTTCGGCGTACAGGCGCACTTCCATGGCGTGACCGCTCAGGGTCACCTCCTGCTGGGTCAGTGGCAACGCTTGGCCGGCAGCAATCTGCAGCTGCCAGTCCACCAGGTCGAGGCCGGTGATCAGCTCGGTGACCGGGTGCTCCACCTGCAGGCGGGTGTTCATTTCCAGGAAGTAGAACTGGCCGTTGCGGTCGAGCATGAACTCCACGGTGCCGGCGCCGACATAGTTCACCGCGCGCCCGGCCTTGAGGGCGGCTTCACCCATGGCGTGGCGCAGCTGCGCAGTCATCACAGGGCAGGGCGCTTCCTCGATGACCTTTTGATGGCGACGCTGGATCGAGCAATCGCGCTCGCCAAGGTGGATCAGGTTGCCATGGCTGTCGCCGAACACTTGGATTTCCACATGGCGCGGCTCGATCAACGCCTGTTCGAGGATCAACTCGTCGCTGCCAAACGCATTCCTGGCTTCGGAGCGCGCCGTGTGCAGGTTGTCCAGCAGGGCCTCGGCGCTGTGCACCAGGCGCATGCCACGCCCGCCGCCGCCGGCGCTGGCCTTGATCATCAGCGGGTAGCCGATGCGTTCGGCCTCGTGTTGCAACGTGGCGTCGTCCTGGGCGCTGCCTTGGTAGCCGGCGATGCAGGGCACGCCAGCGTCGAGCATGGCGAGTTTGGACAGGCGCTTGCTGCCCATCAGTTCGATGGCTTCGGCGCTGGGGCCGATAAAGGTCAGGCCGGCGTGCTGGCAGGCGCGGGCGAATTCGGGGTTTTCCGAGAGGAAGCCGTAGCCCGGGTGGAGGGCGTCGGCGCCGGTGAGTGTGGCGGCGTTGAGGATGGCCTCGAGGTTAAGGTAAGACTGTTGCACCGGAGCGGGGCCGATGTGCACGGCTTCATCGGCCATCTGCACGTGAGGGGCCTGGGCGTCGGCGTCGCTGTAGACGGCCACGGTGCGGTAGCCCAGGGCTTGGGCCGTGCGCTGGATTCGGCAGGCGATTTCGCCGCGGTTGGCGATGAGGATTTTGCTGAATGCGGGCATGGGGTTATCCCTTGGCTGGTGGGGTGTCGGGTTGGGCCTCATCGCCGGCAAGCCGGCTCCTACAGTTTGAATGTGTGAACACCTTCCTCTGTAGGAGCCGGCTTGCCGGCGATGGCGTCATCTGCACCACCTCGGCTTCCTTTTCTGCACAAACGCCTGTGTCCCCTCTATCCCTTCCTCACTCCTTACGGACTCGGCAAACCACTGCGCCCCGCGATCCAGCACAGCCTCCAGCGGTTCCTCCACACTGGCCAGCAACAAGGCTTTGGTCCGCGCATTTGCCCCCGGTGCACACTTGAGCACCTGACCCAATACCTCATCCAGCCGCTCCGCCAACGCCTGTGGATCGCGCTCGGTAAAGTGCACGACACCCAGTCGCTCGGCCTCCACCCCATCAAACCGCGCCGCCGTCAGTGCCAGCCGGCGCGCCTGGGTCAAACCAATTCTCTTCACCACAAACGGTGCAATCTGCGCTGGCAGCAGGCCGAGGCTGGTCTCCGGCAAGCCGAACTGCGCCTGGTGGTCGGCAAGCGCAATATCACTCACACAGGCCAAGCCAAAACCACCCCCCAGCACCGCGCCTTGCAGCACCACGATCAGCACCTGCGGCACGGCTTCGGCCTCTTGCAGCAAGGTGCCGAACGCGCGGTTCAGCGCTTCCAGTTGGTTGCCCGCAGTGACCAGGTCCTTCACGTCCGCCCCGGCGCAGAAATGCCCGCCGGCGCCGCTGATCACCACCGCCCGGGTCTCACCGTCCAAATGCGCCAACACGCTGCGCAGCTCGTTGACCATCTCCAGGCTCATCGCATTGCGGCATTCGGGGCGGTTGAGGGTGATGTGCAGCACGCCGTTGTGAGGTTCGAGCAGCAGGGTGTTCATGATTTTTTCCCGGGCAGGGTGCCCATCAGTTTGCAGATGATGCCCAGCATGATCTCGTCGGCCCCGCCGCCAATCGACACCAGGCGCACATCGCGATACGCCCGTGCCACCGGGTTGTCCCACATGAAGCCCATGCCGCCCCAGTATTGCAGGCAGCTGTCGCTGACTTCACGGCCCAGGCGCCCGGCCTTGAGCTTGGCCATGGAGGCCAGGCGGGTCACGTCCTGGCCCTTGATGTATTGCTCGGTGGCCTGGTAGACCAAGGCGCGCAGGCATTCGATTTCGGTGGCCAGTTCAGCCAGGCGAAAGTGGATGACCTGGTTGTCGATCAGCGCCTTGCCGAAGGTCTGGCGTTCCTTGCAGTAGTCGATGGTGTTGTCGATGCAGGCTTCCAGGCCCTTGATCATGTTGGCCGCACCGAACAGGCGCTCTTCCTGGAACTGCAGCATCTGCATCATGAAGCCCGCGCCTTCGTGGCCGATGCGGTTGCGTTGTGGCACGCGCACGCCGTCGAAGAACACCTGGGCCGTCTCGGAGCTGTGCATGCCGAGCTTTTCCAGGGGCGGGCTGACGCTGATGCCGGGGGTGTTCATCGGCACCATGATCAAGGATTTATTGATGTGCGGCTTGTCGTCGGAGGTGTTGGCCAACAGGCAGATAAAGTCGGCACTGGGGGAGTTGGTGATCCACATCTTGCTGCCGTTGATCACGTAGTCGTCGCCGTCTTTGCGCGCATGGGTCTTCAACCCGGCCACGTCGGAACCGGCACCGGTTTCCGACACGCCGATGCAACCCACCTGCTCGCCGCTGATGGCCGGGCGCAGGAACTCGTCGCGCAGTTCATCGGAGCCGAAGCGGGCGAGGGCGGGGGTGCACATGTCTGTCTGCACGCCGATGGACATGGGGATGCCGCCGCAGCGCACCGTGCCGAATTCTTCGGCGGCGACGATCGAATAGCTGTAGTCCAGGCCCATGCCGCCGAATTGCTCCGGCTTGGAAATGCCCAGCAGGCCGAGTTCGCCGGCCTTGCGGAAGATGTCGTGGATGGGAAAGCGCCCGGCTTTTTCCCACTCGTCCACGTAGGGGTTGATCTCGCGGTCGACGAAGGCGCGCACGGTGCGGCGCAGTTCCTGGTGTTCCTGGGTAAAGATCATTTTTATTGTTCTCCTAAAAACGCGCTACACCGAAGGTATTGGCGTGCAACTCACGCACCTCGGCCTCATGGCAGGTATCCAGCAAAAAGCCGAGCAAGGTGCGGGTGTCCCGAGGGTCAATCAGCCCGTCATCCCACAGGTTCGCGCTGCCGTACAGCGCGGTGGACTGGCTGTCGAGCTTCTGCGCGGTGACCTGCTCCAGCATGTCCAGCACCTTGGGGTCGGGCACCAGGCCGTCTTTCAACTGCTTGGCCTCGGTGACGATGCGCAGCACCTTGCCCGCCTGCGCGCCACCCATCACCGCCGTGCGGCTGTTGGGCCAGGCGAAGATGAAGCGCGGGTCCAGGCCACGGCCGCACATCGCGTAGTTGCCGGCGCCGTAGGAGCCGCCGACCACCACCGTGAGTTTAGGCACCCGGGCGTTGGCCACCGCCTGGATCATCTTGGCGCCATGCTTGATCACGCCTTGTTGTTCCGATTCGGTGCCCACCATGAAACCGGTGGTGTTGTGCAGGAACAGCAGCGGCGTGCGGCTCTGGTCGCACAGCTGGATAAACTGCGCGGCCTTGCTCGCGCCTTTCGGCGTGATGGGGCCGTTGTTGCCGATCACACCCACGGCGCGGCCCTGGATATGCAGGTGGCCGCAGACGGTGTGGGCGTCGAACTCGCCCTTGAATTCGAGAAACTGCGAGCCGTCGGCCAGGCGTGCGAGGATTTCGCGCACGTCGTAGGGTTTTTTCGGGTCGTCCGGGATCAGGCCCAGCAGCTCATCGATGGGGTACAAAGGCGCTGCGTAGGTCTTTTTTTGCGTCACAGGCAGGCGATCATTCCAGGGCAACAGGCCCACGATCTCCCGGGCGATACGCACGCCGTCCGCGTCGTTTTCCGCCAGGTATTCGGCGGTGCCGGCGATTTGCGCGTGCATCTCGGCGCCGCCCAGTGCCTCATCCGTTGCCACTTCGCCGGTCGCGGCTTTAAGCAGCGGCGGCCCGGCGAGAAACAGCTTGGCCTTGCCGCGCACCACCACCACGTAATCCGACAGCCCCGGCTGGTAGGCACCGCCCGCCGTGGCCGAGCCGTGCACCACGGTGATCTGCGGCAGGCCCATGGCCGACATGCGCGCCTGGTTGGCAAAGCTGCGTGCGCCTTCGACAAAAATCTCGGCGGCGTAGTTGAGGTTGGCGCCGCCGCTTTCGGCGAGGGTCACTACCGGCAGTTGGTTTTCCATGGCGATCTGTTGCAGGCGCAGGGACTTTTTCAAGCCGGTGGGAGAAATGGTGCCGCCCTTGATCGCGCTGTTGTTGGCCACCACCAGCATGCGCACGCCGCTGACGTAGCCGATGCCGGCGATCAACCCGCCACCGGCGGCGCTGCCATCCTTGTCGTCGTGGAGCTTGTAGCCGGCCAGGCCCGCCAGTTCCAGGAAGGGCGCGCCGGGGTCGAGCAGCAAATTCAGGCGCTCGCGGGGCAACAGTTGGCCGCGCTTGTCGAACTTGGGCTTGGCCTCATCGGCCTTGGCCAGCAGGTTTTGTTCCAGCTGGCGCAGGTGGGCGAGGGCGGCGAGCATGGCTTCGCGGTTTTGGGCGAACTGGGCGCTGTGGCTGTCGATCAGGGATTCAATCACCGGCATGGTTTAGTGCTCCGCCTTGAGTACATCCGGCAGGTTCGCGCGGTGGAAGCCATTGAACGGCTCGCTCGGCGGCTGCGCCTTGTGCAGCGGCCAGGCGCGGTTGCCCAGGCTGGCGGCGCCGTCGATGCGCAGGGTGCTGCCACTGATGAAGGCAGCGGCGGGGCTGAGCAGGAACACGATGGCCGCGCTGACTTCCGACTCGGTGCCGATACGCTTAAGCGGCACGTGCTCACGTAATGTCGGGATCACGGCCTTGAACGCCCCTTCGTAGGTGTCCATACCGCTGGAGGCAATCCAGCCCGGCGCCACGGCGTTGACGCGCACGCCGGCATAACCCCATTCGAAGGCCGCCGTTTTGGTGAGATTGTCCATGCCTGAACGTGCCGCGCCTGAGTGGCCCATGCCCGGCATGCCGCCCCACATGTCGGCGAGCATGTTGACGATGGCGCCGCCGTGTTTGCTCATCGACTGGTTGAACACTTCCCGCGCCATCAGGAAGCCGCCCACCAGGTTGGTGCGCAGCACGGTTTCAAACCCCTTCTGGTTGATCGAGGCGAGTGGCGACGGGTATTGGCCACCTGCGTTATTCACCAGGCCGTGGATCGGGCCATGCTCGCGCAGCACCTGGCTGACCAGCGCCTTCACGGCCTCTTCATCGCGAATGTCGCATGCCAGCCAATGGGCCGTGCCGCCGTCTTCGCTGATTTCGGCGGCCACCTTTTGCAGTTTCTCCAGCTTGCGCCCCACCAGGATCACCGTGGCGCCGAGTGCCGCCAGTTCATGGGCGGTGCAGCGGCCAATGCCACTGCCGCCCCCGGTGACTATCACGGTTTGCCCCTGGAACAGGTCGGCTTTGAAGATCGAGTCGAAGGCCACGGTGACGGTCCTTTAGCAGAGTTGATCGGCGATGTGTTGCGGCACGGCGATGGGGATTTCCAGCAACTGCTGGGCGAAGGCCTTGCCCTGGGGGTCGATGCGCAGGCTGGCGATACCGCCGCCACCCAAGGCGTTTTCCAGCAGGAAGTTGAGGCTGTGGCTGCCGGGCAAATACCAGCGTTCGACGCGGCCCTGCACAGGGTCGAGCACGTGGCCCATCCAGTCGACGATCACCTCCGGGGTCAGCGCCTCGGCGATCCACGGCAGGTAGTCGGGATGCCTAGCGATCACGCCGATGTTGCTGTGGTTGCCCTTGTCGCCGGAGCGCGCCACGGCCAGTTTCACCAGCGGCACGCTGGCGTCGGCCGCGCCTTGGGGTTTGGGTGAATCGATCGGCGCGGCGAGCGGGGCGAGGGCGGCGCCGGCAGGCAATACGCAAACGTGGCGCGCCCCCTGGAACTCGACCACGGGCTCGCAGCGGTTTTTTTCGATCAGGAAGGAAAACAGCCGAATCAGCGGGTACACCGTGGGCCGTCCGCCGACGATGCCCGTCAGCCCCGGCGCCATGCCGGTGGCTGCCTGGGCGATCTCGCGGGCGAACAGCACCAGCGCCTGTTTGTTGGGGTGACGCACCGCCAGTTTCACCACCACCTCGCGGCAGTCGTGGCGCAGGGCGTGGGCGCCGTAGGTGGCTTCACTGCCGAGCAGTTCGATGTTCACTTCGGTGTAGGGCGCCCAGCCGCGCTGGCTGAACAGCTCCGAGGTCTTGCTGATGATCGCCTGGCTGACGCGCTCGGCCTTGGCCACGGCGTCGATCCCCGCCAGCAGGCAACTGGCGGTGCAGCGAAACCCGTCGGGGTAAGTGGCGCTGACCTTGTAGTGAGCGGTGGGCGGCGAGCCCTTGGCGCCATGCACGCGCACGCAATCGAGGCCGTGTTGCTGCAATTGGACCTGGCTGAAATCGCAGATCACGTCGGGCAGCAAATAGGCGCGCGGGTCGCCGATTTCATACAGCAGCTGTTCGGCCACGCTCAGCTCGCTGATCAGGCCGCCCGTGCCGTCGGCTTTGTTCACCGTGAACGTCCCGTCGGCGCTGACCTCGACGATGGGAAACCCGATGTGCTCGTAGTCCGGTACGTCGCGCCAATCGGTGAAATTGCCGCCCGTGCACTGGGCGCCGCATTCGATGATGTGCCCGGCCAGCGCGGCGTGGGCGAGGCGGTCGTAGTCCTGCCAGGACCAGTTGAACTCATGCATCAGCGCTGCGCTGACCACGGCGCTGTCCACCACGCGGCCGGTGATCACGATGTCGGCGCCCAGTTCAAGCGCCTTAGCAATGCCGGGGGCGCCGAGGTAGGCGTTGGCCGAGACGCACATCGGCGGCAACGGCGCGCCGTTGAACATGTCGTGGATGCCGTGCAGGTGCTTGAGTTGGGGGTGCAGGTCGTCGCCCAGCAGCACGGCGATTTTCAGCGGCACTTGCGCCTTGTCGCAGGCGGCCTGGAGGGCGGCGGCGCATGCCTGGGGGTTGATGCCGCCCGCGTTGCTGATGACGCGGATGCCCTGGCGCTGGATATCGGCCAGCAGCGGTGTGAGTACCTCGACAAAATCCGTAGCGTAGCCGGCCTGGGGATCTTTCATGCGGGCGCCGGCGAGGATCGACATCGTGACTTCCGCCAGATAGTCGAACACCAGGTAATCCAGCGCGCCGCCGTGTACCAATTGGGCGGCGGCGGTGCAGGTGTCACCCCAGAACGCGCTGGCGCAGCCGATACGAACCGTCTTGCTCATGAGAAGTCCTTCTCCAGAGGGCTGGCGTCGAGACTACCAAGCAAGCGCTTGGTTTGTAAACTCTCGACACAAGTTTTGACCCAAGCGCTTGCTTGGTTGGCGACCACGGCCTAAATTGCCGCCCAAGACGTCAGAAGCAGTGAAGGAGAGAGACATGGATGAGCACAAAGCCCTGCGGGTGATGCGCACCATGGTCGACGAAGGCCGTTTGACCGACCCTGACAGTGCGCGGGGCAAGTTGCTGCAAACCGCAGCCCACTTGTTTCGCAACAAGGGCTTTGAGCGCACCACGGTGCGCGACCTGGCCAGTGCGGTGGGCATTCAGTCCGGCAGCATCTTTCATCACTTCAAGAGCAAGGACGAGATCTTGCGGGCGGTGATGGAAGAAACCATCCACTACAACACCGCGATGATGCGTGCCTCGCTGGAAGAGGCTGCAGATGTGCGCGAGCGCGTGCTGGCGCTGATTCGCTGCGAATTGCAGTCGATCATGGGCGGCAGCGGCGAGGCCATGGCGGTGCTGGTGTACGAGTGGCGTTCGTTGTCGGCCGAGGGCCAGGCGCAGGTGCTGGCGCTGCGTGATGTGTATGAAGAGCTCTGGCTGCAGGTGCTGGGCGAAGCCAAGGCGGCGGGTTATATCAAGGGAGATGTGTTTATCACGCGGCGTTTCCTGACCGGCGCCTTGTCCTGGACCACCACCTGGTTCCGCGCCCAAGGCAGCCTGACGCTTGAGGAGTTGGCCGAAGAAGCCCTGTTGATGGTTCTGAAAGCCGACTGACGCGCAAGCTATTAATTTGGCGGTGGAAAGTTGTCTCGCCCGACAAAAACGCCTAGCTTATCGCCATCAATGTGTTGAACGGTGTGTGCCTCGATGTTTTCGCCATGGCGGCTGGCTGCAGGACTAACTCTATGGGCACTGGGTACCGCGTGGTGGATGCCGGCTTCGGCTGCACAATTGGTAAGGATTGGGGCGGCGCATTTTCCACCGTACACCGTACGCCCTGAGCAAGGCGCCGACACCGGTTTGTTGCCGCAACTGGTGGAAGCCCTGAACGCCTTGCAGACCGACTACCAGTTTGTGCTGGTGCCCACTTCCATCCCGCGCCGCTTTCGTGATTTCGAGCAGGGCCGGGTCGACATGGCCATCTTCGAAAACCCCGACTGGGGCTGGAAAGCGATTCCCCACACCAACGTCGACATGGGCCTGGAAGATGCCGAAATCTTCGTCGCCCAGCGCGAGCCCAATCGTGATCAAAGCTACTTCGCCGACCTGACCGGCAAGCGCCTGGCGGTGTTCAGCGGTTATCACTACGCCTTCGCCAACTTCAACCCCGACCCCAAGTACATGGCCGAGCACTTCAACGCCACGTTGACCTATTCCCATGACAGCAATTTGCTGATGGTGGCGCGCGGGCGAGCCGATATCGCGTTGGTCACGCGTTCGTACCTGAGTGATTTCATGGTGCGCAACGCGGATATGGCGGGGCAGTTCCTGGTGTCCGAGCGTATCGACCAGGTGTATCACCACTACGCGTTATTGCGGCCGAAGGCGCCGATCTCGGGGGAAGCGTTTTCCGCGTTGCTCAAGCGTTTGCGGGACAACGGACAGATGCTGAAGATTTTCGAGCCGTATCGCATCGATGTGATGGCGACGCCCTGACAGAAACAACCCCTTCCGAACTGTAGGAGCCGGCTTGCCGGCGATCGCGGTGTATCAGCGACATCTGTGCAACTGACCCACCGCTATCGCCGGCAAGCCGGCTCCTACAGGTTCCTGTGGTGTCTCAGACCCGGCGCGCAAACGTATCGCTATGGCTGCCCGATACCTTGCGGCAGTGCACCAGCGCATCGCGGATCATGAAGTTGACCAACGTCGGCGAGACGCCCAGTTCCTTGGCGATGTCCTTTTGCGGCACGCCGTGCAGGCGGTACATCTCGAACGCGTAGCGGGTGCGCTGGGGCAGCTCCGTCAGGGCGTCGGCGATGTTTTCCAGGGTGTTGAAATTGATGTGGGAGGTTTCCGGTGAAGCGCCGTGAATGACCACATTCAAGCCTTCCTCTTCCGTCCCGGAGTATTTGAGCTCCAGGGCTTGCTTGCGGTAGTGATCGATCGCCAGGTTGCGCACGATCTGGAACAGATAACTCAATTGGGCCTTGAACGATGAGGTGATCGTCGGCGCCGATTGCAGCCGGAAGTAGGCGTCCTGCACTACGTCTTCGGCACGGGAGCGGCACCCGGTAATGCGTGCCGCGATCTTCACCAGAATCAGTCGATTGTCGACGAATGCCTGAAGAAGCGGTGAGTCGCACCTGCCTGTGGTTACTTGTTCCGTCATGGAAATCACCTTGTCGCAAAAGAGGTTAGGGGAGGGCGTCCTTGCTGAGGCCTCCTACACATCGGGCAACAAATTATGCTTAATGATAATGATTGTCAAATGAGAAGGCGAACTAATCTTATGCTTTCTTGTTCGGTGTGAACCACGTCTCACGCACCCCCGGCGACTAATTATTTGCCGGTGCCGTCCGTTCTTCTGGGTGACAGGTCCGTTAGCAAAACGGCCAAGGATCCGTACCCGCAGGAGAACGAAATGGGTTTTTATCGTGCATACAGCGTGTTTCAGTTTGGAGTCGTCACGCGATGACCACGCCGACTCGACTGCGCCTGTTCTGCCTGCCCTATTCGGGCGCCAGCGCCATGGTCTATGCGCGCTGGCGCCGAGTCCTGCCTGACTGGTTGCAAGTGTGCCCGCTGGAATTACCCGGCCGTGGCATGCGCTTGGATGAGCCCTTGCAGCGCGATATCAAGGACTTGGCCGCACAGCTCGCCGATGAAATCAGCCGCGACCTGGACGGCCCTTACGCGTTATTCGGCCACAGCCTCGGTGGCCTGCTGGCGTTCGAATTGGCGCACGCGCTGAACGCACGCAACGTTCCCGCGCCACTGGCCTTGTTTGCGTCCGGCACTGCGGGCCCCGCGCGTCGCGACGTCAGCGAATACGCCATTGAAAAAACCGACGAACAACTGATTGCCCGCCTGCGCGAACTGCAAGGCACCGCCGAAGAAGCCCTGGCCAACCCCGAACTGATGCAGTTGATGCTGCCGATCCTGCGCGCCGATTTCCTGCTGTGCGGCAGCTTCACCTATGGCGAGCGTTCGCCGCTGGGCATGCCGATCCATGTGTTCGGCGGCAAGCAAGACAGCGTGCGCGCCGACCAGTTGCTCGACTGGCAAATCGACGCCGCCAGTGGTTTCTCCCTCGACCTGTTCGACGGCCACCACTTCTTCCTCGTGCAGCACGAAAGCGCCGTGCTGCGCTGCATCCGCCGTTATGCCGACGAACACCTGGCCCGCTGGCGCAATGGCGCGGCGCGGCAACGTGTGGCCGGCTGAACACCCCCGAATTCCCGATTTTCCCGTAAGCCGATTTCAGGCAGGAACCCCATGATGGACGCCTTCGAACTCCCCCAAACGCTGGTCCAGTCCCTTCAACGTCGCGCCGCGCAGACCCCGGACCAGGTCGCCCTGCGCTTCCTCGCCGACGCCGCCGAGCACAACGTGGTGCTCAGCTACCGCGACCTGGACCAGCGCGCCCGCACCATCGCCGCCGCCTTACAGGCCAATGCAAGCCTGGGCGACCGTGCCGTGCTGCTGTTCCCCAGCGGCCCGGATTACGTCGCGGCGTTCTTTGGTTGCCTGTACGCAGGCGTGATCGCGGTGCCGGCGTATCCGCCGGAATCCACGCGCCGTCACCATCAGGAGCGCCTGCTGTCGATCATCAGCGATGCCGAGCCGCGCCTGCTGTTGACCATCGCCAGCCTCGCCGAGGGCCTGTCGCAGATTGAAAATGCGCCCCCCGTCTTGAGCGTCGACAGCCTGGAAAATACCGGCGATTGGACTGGCCCGGTCCTGCGCCCCGACGACATCGCCTTCCTGCAATACACCTCCGGTTCCACCGCCTTGCCCAAGGGCGTGCAAGTCAGCCACGGCAACCTGGTGGCCAACGAAGTGCTGATCCGTCGCGGTTTTGGCATCGACCTCAACCCAAGCGACGTGATCGTCAGCTGGCTGCCGCTGTACCACGACATGGGCCTGATCGGCGGCCTGCTGCAACCGATCTTCAGCGGCGTGCCGTGCGTGTTGATGTCGCCGGCCTACTTCCTCGGCCGGCCGTTGCGCTGGCTCGAAGCGATGAGTGAATACGGCGGCACCATCAGCGGCGGCCCGGATTTCGCCTACCGCTTGTGCAGCGAGCGGGTCAGCGAATCGGCCCTGGAGCGCCTGGACCTGAGCCAATGGCGTGTGGCCTATTCCGGCTCCGAGCCGATCCGCCTCGACACCCTGGAACGCTTCGCCGAGAAGTTCGCCACCTGCGGGTTCACCCCGAACAACTTCTTCGCTTCCTACGGCCTGGCCGAGGCCACCTTGTTTGTGGCCGGTGGCACCCGTGGCCACGGCATCCCGGCACTGCGTGTTGATGAACAGGCCCTGGCCGCCAACCGCGCCGAACCGGGGCAGGGCAGTGCGATCATGAGTTGCGGCACCAGCCAGCCGGACCATGCGGTGCTGATCGTCGACCCCCACACCCTCACCGAGTTGGCCGACAACAGCGTCGGCGAACTCTGGGCCACCGGCCCGAGCATCGCCCACGGCTACTGGCGCAACCCCGAAGCCACCGCCAAGACCTTCGTGCAGCACGCCGGCCGCACCTGGCTGCGCACGGGCGACCTGGGCTTTATCCGCGAGGGCGAGGTGTACATCACCGGCCGCTTGAAAGACCTGCTGATCGTGCGCGGCCACAACCTCTACCCGCAGGACATCGAGCAGACCATCGAGCGTGAAGTGGAAGTGGTGCGCAAGGGCCGTGTCGCGGCATTTGCCGTGAATGACCAGGGCCTGGAAGGCATCGGCATCGCCGCTGAAATCAGCCGCAGCGTGCAGAAAATCCTGCCACCCGAAGCGCTGATCAAGGCGATCCGCCAAGCCGTGGCCGAGGCCTATCAAGAGGCGCCAAGCGTGGTGGTGCTGCTCAACCCCGGCGCGCTGCCCAAAACCTCCAGCGGCAAGGTGCAACGTGCGGCCTGTGCCCTGCGCCACGCCGATGGCAGCCTCGACAGCTACGCACAATTCCCCGACCTGCAGGCGCAAGTTGGCGACGCAGCGCTGGAATCCGAATTGCAGAGCCAGATCGCAGCGATCTGGTGCGAGCAACTGCACGTGGCAACGGTCGCGGCGGATGATCACTTTTTCCTGCTCGGCGGTAACTCCATCACCGCCACCCAAGTCGTGGCGCGCCTGCGTGAGACCCTCGGCCTGGAGCTGAACCTGCGCATGCTGTTCGAAGCCCCGACCCTGCAAGGTTTTGCCGCCAGTGTCGCGCAATTGCAGCAGGACGGCGGCGTGGCCCAAGGCGCGATCCATGCCTTGTCGCGCCAGGACGAACTGCCTCAATCCCTGGCACAGAACCGCCTGTGGATTACCTGGCAACTGGACCCGCAGAGCAGCGCCTACACCATCCCCGGTGCCCTGCGCCTGCGCGGCGAGCTGGATGAAGATGCCGTGCGCGCCAGCTTCCAGCACCTGATCGAGCGCCACGAAGCCCTGCGCACACGCTTCTATGAGCGAGACGGCCAGGCCTTCCAGCGAGTCGATGCAACCACCGGATTCGACCTGCAAGTCATCGACCTCAGCGACCTGCCCGCCGCCGAGCGTGAGGCCCGCGCGCAACAGATCCGCGAGGACGAAGCACGCACCCAGTTCGACCTGGAAAAGGGCCCGCTGCTGTGGGTGACCCTGGTGCGCCTGGACGATGAAGAGCACCAGCTGCTGGTGACGCTGCATCACATCATCGCCGACGGCTGGTCGCTGAACATCCTGATCGACGAATTCTCCCAGCTGTATGCCGCCGCCACCCAAGGCCAGCGCCTGGAGCTGCCGGCACTGGCCCTGCAATACGCCGACTACGGCAGTTGGCAGCGCCAATGGCTGGCCGAAGGCGAGGGCCAGCGTCAACTGGCGTACTGGAAAGCGCAATTGGGCGATGAGCATCCAACGCTCAGCCTGGCCACCGACCATCCGCGCTCGGCACAACACCGCCGCAGTGCCGAACGCCACACCGTGCGCCTGGGCGCGAGCCTCAGCGAAGCCATTCGCCGGACCGCCCAGGCCAACGAATCCACCCCTTTCATGCTGTTGTTGGCGGCGTTCCAGAGCCTGCTCTATCGCTACAGCGGCCAGCGTGATATCCGCATCGGCGTGCCCAATGCCAACCGTCCGCGCCAGGAAACCCAAGGCCTGGTCGGCTTTTTCATCAATACGTTGGTGTTGCGTGCCGAGCTGGACGGGCGCCTGCCGTTCACTGAGCTGCTGACCGCAACCCGCCAAGCAGCGCTGGGGGCCCAGGCTCATCAGGACCTGCCGTTCGAACAACTGCTGGAAGCCTTCCCCCAAGCTCGCGAGCAAGGCCTGTTCCAGGTCATGTTCAACCATCAGCAGCGCGACTTGAGTGCCTTGCGCCGTCTGCCGGGCATGCTTGCCGACGAGTTGCCGTGGCACAGCCGCGAAGCCAAGTTCGACCTGCAACTGCACACCGAAGAAGACCGCAACGGGCGCCTGAGCCTGTCGTTCGACTACGCCGATGAACTATTCGAAACTACGACCATCCAGCGCCTGGCCGAGCACTATATCAACCTGTTGCAGGCCGTCTGCGAGCAACCCCGGCAAGCCATCGGCGACCTGGTGCTGATGCCGCACGACGAACAGGCGCGTTACAGCGAAGCCCCCTGCGCGCCGGCCCGACAGTGGCTGCCCGAGCTGCTCAACCAGCAGGTCTCGGACAACACCGCGCTGGTCTGGGACGGCGGCAGCCTGACCTTCGCCCAGTTGCACACCCACGCCAACCGCCTGGCGCATTACCTGCGCGACAAAGGCGTCGGCCCGGACGTGTGCGTGGCCATCGCCGCGGAGCGTTCGCCGCAGTTGCTGATCGGCTTGCTGGCGATCATCAAGGCCGGTGGCGCCTACGTGCCGCTGGACCCGGATTACCCCGCCGACCGCCTGGCCTACATGCTCAAGGACAGCGGCGTGCACCTGCTGCTGACCCAGACCGCGCTGCTGGAACACCTGCCGACAGCCGAGGGCGTTTGCGTTATCGCCATGGACAGCATGCACCTCGATAGCTGGCCGACCCAGGCCCCCGGCCTGCACCTGGATGGCGATAACCTTGCCTACGTGATCTACACCTCCGGCTCCACCGGCCAGCCCAAAGGCGTGGGCAACACCCATGCGGCCCTGGCCGAGCGCCTGCAGTGGATGCAAGCCACGTATCAACTCAACGACACCGACGTGCTGATGCAAAAGGCGCCGATCAGTTTCGACGTGTCGGTGTGGGAATGCTTCTGGCCACTGATCACCGGTTGCCGCCTGGTACTCGCTGGCCCGGGTGAACACCGTGATCCGCACCGCATCGCGCAGTTGGTGCAGGAACACGGAGTGACCACCCTGCACTTTGTGCCGCCGCTGTTGCAGCTGTTTATCGATGAGCCGCTGGTGGCCGAATGCACCAGCCTGCGCCGCCTGTTCTCCGGCGGTGAAGCCTTGTCTGCCGAATTGCGCAACCGCGTGTTGGCGCAGTTGCCGGCGGTGCAATTGCACAACCGCTATGGCCCGACCGAAACCGCGATCAACGTGACCCATTGGCACTGCACCGCCGCAGATGGCGAGCGCTCGCCGATTGGCCGCCCGCTGGGCAATGTGATCTGCCGCGTGCTGGATGAGCAGCTCAACCCCGTGCCGCTGGGCGTGCCGGGCGAGTTGTGCATCGGCGGTATCGGCCTGGCCCGGGGTTACCTGGGGCGCGCCGGGTTGACCGCTGAGCGTTTTGTCGCCGACCACCAGGGCGCACGCTTGTATCGCACCGGTGACCGTGCCCGCTGGACGGCCGATGGGGTCATCGAGTACCTCGGCCGCCTCGATCAGCAGGTCAAGTTGCGTGGCTTCCGGGTAGAACCGCAAGAAATAGAAGCGCGCATGCTGGCCCTGGACGGCATCGTCCAGGCCGTGGTGCTGGTGCGTGATGCGCAACTGATCGGTTACTACACCGCCCACGCCGAGCGGGATGAAACCGATGTAAAAACCGCCCTGGCTGCCGAACTGCCGGAGTACATGGTGCCCGCGTTGTTGATGCGCCTGGACAGCATGCCCCTGAGCCCCAGCGGCAAGCTCGACCGCCGTGCGTTGCCCGAGCCCGTGTGGCAAACCCGCGAGCACATCGAGCCCGAAACGCCGTTGCAACAGCAGATTGCTGCGATCTGGCGTGAAGTTCTCGGCGCGCCGCGCATCGGCCTGCGCGATGACTTCTTCGCCCTCGGCGGGCATTCGTTGCTCGCCACCCAGATCATCTCCCGCACCCGCCAGGCGTGCGATGTGGAGCTGCCGCTGCGCACCCTGTTTGAAGCCAGTGAGCTGGGCGCCTTTGCCGAGCAGGTCGGGCAGATCCAGGCCTCGGGCCAGCGCAACCAGCAAAGCGCAATTGCCAAGGTCGACCGCAGCCAGCCTGTGGCGTTGTCCTATTCCCAGCAGCGCATGTGGTTCCTCTGGCAGATGGAGCCGGACAGCCCGGCCTACAACGTGGGCGGCATGGCGCGCCTGCGCGGCGTGCTCGACGTGGGCCGTTTCGAGGCCGCGTTGCAAGCCTTGATCATGCGCCACGAAACCCTGCGCACCACCTTCCCGAGCGTGGATGGCGTGGCGCACCAGAAGGTCTCGCCACAGACCGGCCTGCGCATGGACTGGCAGGACTTCTCGGCATTCAACGAAACCGAGCGCCAGCAGCGTCTGCAGCAACTGGCCGAACACGAGGCCCACACCCCGTTCAACCTGGAAACCGGGCCCCTGCTGCGCGCTTGCCTGGTCAAGGCCGGCGAGCAGGAACACTACCTGGTGCTGACCCTGCACCACATCGTCACCGAAGGCTGGGCCATGGACATCTTTGCCCGTGAACTCAGTGCGCTGTATGAAGCCTTCATCGACGAGCGCGACTCGCCGCTGGCGCCGTTGCCGGTGCAGTACCTCGACTACAGCGTGTGGCAGCGCCAGTGGCTGGAGTCCGGCGAGCGCCAGCGCCAACTCGACTATTGGACGCAGCAGCTGGGCAACGAACACCCGCTGCTGGAACTGCCCGGCGACCGCCCACGGCCACCGGTGCAAAGCCATCAGGGCGAGCTGTACCGCTTTGACTTGAGCGATGACCTGGCCGCCCGCGTGCGTGCCTTCAATGCCGAGCGCGGCCTGACCTTGTTCATGACCATGACCGCCACCCTGGCCGTGTTGCTCTACCGCTACAGCGGCCAGACTGACCTGCGCATCGGCGCGCCGGTGGCCAACCGTATCCGTCCGGAAAGCGAAGGGCTGATCGGCGCGTTCCTCAACACGCAAGTGCTGCGTTGCCAGCTCAACGGGCAGATGAATGTCGGCGAGTTGTTCGAGCAAGTGCGTCACACCGTGATCGAAGGCCAGTCCCATCAAGACCTGCCGTTCGACCACTTGGTGGAAGCCCTGCAACCGCCGCGCAGTGCGGCGTACAACCCGCTGTTCCAGGTGATGTGCAATGTGCAGCGCTGGGAATTCCAGCAAAGCCGGCAACTGGCGGGCATGACCGTCGAGTACCTGGCCAACGATGCCCGCGCTACCAAGTTCGATCTCAACCTGGAAGTCACCGACCTCGACCATCGCCTGGGTTGCTGCCTGACCTACAGCACCGACCTGTTCGACGAGCCGCGCATTGCACGCATGGCCGAGCATTGGCGCAACCTGCTGGAAGCGCTGATCGCCGATCCGCAGCAGCGACTCAGCGAACTGCCCTTGCTCACCGTCGTCGAGCAACACGCGTTGCAAGACAGCCTGGGCATCGAACAGGGCGAACATCGCCTCGACCAATGCATTCATCAGCTGTTCAGCCAACAGGCCGCAGCCCGCGGCGATGCCCCTGCACTGACCTTTGCCGGCGCGACCCTCAGCTACCGCGAACTGAACGAACGCGCCAACCGCCTGGCCTGGATGCTGCGCGAGCGTGGCGTCGGCCCGCAGGTGCGTGTCGGCCTGGCGCTGCCGCGTTCCCTGGAAATGGTCGTCGGCCTGCTGGCGATCCTCAAGGCCGGTGGCGCCTACGTGCCGCTGGACCCGGAATACCCGCTGGACCGCCTGCACTACATGATTGAAGACAGTGGTATCGGCCTGCTGCTCAGCGACGCGGCGATGTTCGAAGCCCTCGGTGAATTGCCGGCGACGGTGGCGTGCTGGTGCCTGGAAAATGACCTGCCGGTGCTTGCCAACTACCCGTCGGATGAGCTGCCGTTTATCAGCCTGCCGCAACACCAGGCGTACCTGATTTATACCTCCGGCTCTACCGGCAAACCGAAAGGCGTGGTGGTGGCCCACGGAGAGATCGCCATGCACTGCGCAGCCGTGATCCAGCGCTTCGGCATGCGTGCGGACGACTGCGAACTGCACTTTTATTCGATCAACTTCGATGCCGCCACCGAGCGTTTGCTGGTGCCGTTGCTCAGCGGTGCCCAGGTGGTATTGCGCGCCCAGGGCCAGTGGGATGCCGAGGAAATCTGCGGGCTGATCCGCACTCATCGCATCAACATCCTGGGCTTTACACCCAGCTACGGCAGCCAGTTGGCGCAATGGCTGGCGACCCAGCAACAGACCTTGCCGGTGCGCATGTGCATCACCGGTGGCGAAGCACTGACTGGCGAACACTTGCAGCGCATTCGTGCGGCGTTCCTGCCCGAGGTGTTCTTCAATGCCTATGGTCCGACGGAAACCGTGGTCATGCCGCTGGCCAGCCTGGCGCCCGAGCAACTGGAAGAGGGCGCTGGCAGCGTGCCGATCGGCAGCATCATCGGCGACCGCGTGGCCTACATCCTCGACGCTGACCTGGCGCTGGTACCCCAAGGCGCAACCGGCGAGCTGTACGTCGGCGGTGCGGGTTTGGCCCAGGGTTATCACGAACGCCCGGGCATGACGGCCGAGCGTTTTGTCGCTGACCCGTTCGCCCATGACGGCGGGCGCCTGTACCGCACCGGCGACCTGGTGCGCCAACGCGCCGATGGCTTGGTGGAGTACCTGGGGCGGATCGACCATCAGGTGAAGATCCGTGGTTTCCGCATTGAACTGGGCGAGATCGAAACCCGCCTGCTGGAGCACGAAGCCGTGCGTGAAGCCGTGGTGCTGGCGCTGGATTCGCCGAGCGGCAAACAGCTGGTGGCGTACCTGGTCAGCGATGCCGAGCACGGCGCGCTGCGTGACGCACTGAAGGCTCATCTCAAGGCGCAACTGCCGGACTACATGGTGCCCGCGCACCTGATCGTACTCGACAGCATGCCGCTGACCGCCAACGGCAAACTCGACCGCCGTGCCTTGCCGCAACCGGACCCGGAGGCCAACCGTCAACAGTACGTGGCTCCGCGCAATGAACTGGAAAGCACGTTGGCCGCCATCTGGTGCGCAGTGTTGAACGTGCAGCAAGTCGGCCTGGACGATAACTTCTTTGAACTGGGCGGCGACTCGATCCTGTCGATCCAGGTGGTCAGCCGTGCGCGGCAGGCGGGCATTCACTTCAGCCCCCGCGACCTGTTCCAGCACCAGACCGTGCAAACCCTGGCCGCCGTCGCCACGCGTACTGAGCAAGTCACGGCGGAGCAGGGTGTGCTCACCGGCCGTTCGGGGCTGACGCCGATCCAGCATTGGTTCTTCGACACCGAGATCCCGAACCGCCAGCACTGGAACCAGGCGCTGTTGCTCAAGCCGTTGCAACTGCTCGACCCACATCGCCTGGAGCAAGCGCTGCTGGCGGTGCTGGAGCACCACGATGCCCTGCGCCTGAGCTTCACCTCGCGTGATGCGCAATGGCACGCCGAACACTTGGCCGTACCGCAAGGTGGCGTGCTGATGCAGGCGCAAGTGCGCGACATGGCTGATTGCACCGCGCTGTTCACCGACACCCAACGCAGCCTCGACCTGGAACACGGCCCGCTGTTGCGCGCCTTGCTGGTGGACGGTCCCGAGGGCCAGCAACGCCTGCTGATTGCGATTCATCACCTGGTGGTGGACGGCGTGTCCTGGCGTGTGTTGCTGGAAGACCTGCAAAACGTCTATCGCCAATTGAGCGACGGCCAGTCCGTCAGCCTGCCAGCCAAGACCAGTGCGCTGCGCGACTGGGCTGCCCGCTTGCAGGCCTATGCCGGCAGCGAATCCCTGCGTGAAGAGTTGAGTGTGTGGCAACACCAGTTGGCCGGGCCTGACGCGGCATTGCCGGTGGCGCGCCCGCAAGGTTCGCTGCGCAATCGCGATGCCGACACCGTCAGCGTGCGCCTGGATGCCGAACACACCCGCCAGTTGCTGCAACAGGCCCCGAGCGCGTATCGCACCCAGGTCAACGACCTGCTGCTGACCGCCCTGGCCCGCGTGCTGTGCCGCTGGAGCGGCCATGCTTCGGCGCTGATCCAGTTGGAAGGCCACGGCCGCGAAGCGCTGTTCGATGACATCGACCTGACCCGCAGCGTCGGCTGGTTCACCAGTGCTTACCCGCTGCGCCTGACGCCGCAAGCCGGGCAGGGCGACTCGATCAAGGCGATCAAGGAGCAACTGCGCGGCGTGCCGCACAAGGGCTTGGGGTATGGCGTGCTGCGCTACCTCGCGGAGGAGGGGGTCAAGCACGCCATGGCGGCGTTGCCGACGGCGGGCATCACCTTCAACTACCTCGGCCAGTTCGACCAGAGCTTCGGCAGTGATGCGCTGTTCCACCCGCTGGACGAATCCGCAGGGCTCGCCCATGACCCCGACGCGCCGCTGCCCAATGAGTTGAGTGTCGACAGCCAGGTGTACGGCGGCGAGCTGGTACTGCGCTGGACCTTCAGCCGCGAGCGCCATGACCAACACAGCATCCGTGAACTGGCCGACGCGTACCTGGCCGAGTTGCAAGGCCTGGTCGCCCATTGCCTGCAGGACGATGCCGGTGGCCTGACGCCGTCCGACTTCCCCCTGGCGCACCTGACCCAGCCGCAACTGGATGCGCTGCCGGTACCGGCCGGCGTCATTGAAGACGTGTACCCGCTGACGCCGATGCAGGAAGGCTTGCTGTTACATACGTTGTTGGAACCGGGCACGGGCCTCTATTACATGCAGGACCGCTACCGCATCAACAGTGCCCTGGACCCCGAGCGTTTCGCCCAGGCCTGGCAGGCGGTGATCGCCCGTCATGAAGCCCTGCGCGCGTCGTTCTGCTGGAACGTCGGCGAAGACATGCTGCAGGTGATCCACAAGCCGGGCAGCACGCCGATCGAATACCTGGACTGGAGCAACGACCCGGAAAATGAACAGGAACCGCGCCTGCAAGCCTTGCTCAAGACCGAGCGCGAAGCCGGGTTCGATCTGCTCAACCAGGCGCCGTTCCACCTGCGCCTGATCCGCGTCGGTGCCGAGCGCTACTGGTTCATGATGAGCAACCACCACATCCTCATTGATGCCTGGTGCCGTTCGTTGCTGATGAACGACTTCTTCGAGATCTACAGGGCCCTCGGCGAAGGCCGCGACGCGCAGTTGGCCACGCCGCCGCGCTATCGCGACTACATCGCTTGGCTGCAACGCCAGAACCTCAATGAAGCGCGCCAGTGGTGGCAGCAGAACCTGCAAGGCTTCGAGCGCACCACGCCGATCCCGAGCGACCGGCCATTCATGCGTGACCACGCGGGTCACGGCGGCATGGTGGTGGGCGACTGCTACACCCGCCTTGATGCCCATGACGGCGCACAACTGCGTGAGCTGGCCCAGGCCCATCAACTGACCGTCAACACCTTCGCCCAGGCGGCATGGGCCTTGGTGCTGCGCCGACTGAGCGGTGATCGCGACGTGCTGTTTGGCGTGACCGTGGCCGGGCGCCCGGTGGAAATGCCGGAGATGCAGCGCACCGTCGGCCTGTTCATCAACAGCATCGCATTGCGGGTGAAGCTGCCCGAGGACGATCAACCCTGCAGCGTGCGCCGGTGGTTGAGCGGCTTGCTCGACAGCAACATGCAACTGCGCGAGTACGAATACCTGCCGCTGGTGACCATTCAGGAGCACAGCGAACTGCCCAAGGGCCAGCCGCTGTTCGACAGTTTGTTTGTGTTCGAAAACGCCCCGGTGGAAGTCTCGGTGCTGGACCATGCACAAAGCCTGAATGCCACCTCGGACTCCGGCCGCACCCACACCAATTTCCCGCTGACCGCCGTGTGCTACCCGGGCGATGACTTGGGCCTGCACCTGTCCTATGACCAGCGCTATTTCGACGAAACCACCGTGCAAGGCATGCTCGCTGAGTTCAAGCGCTTGCTGTTGGCGCTGGTGCAGGGCTTCCATGGCGACATGGCCGACCTGCCGTTGATTGGCGAACAGGAACGCGTGTTCCTGCTGGACGGCTGCAACCAGAGCGAACACGCCTACCCGCTGGAGCGCAGCTACATCGCGCTGTTCGAAGAGCAGGTGGCCGCGCATCCGCACCGCATCGCCGCCAATTGCCTGGACCAGCAGTGGACCTATGACGAACTCAACCGTCGCAGCAACGGCCTGGGCCACGCACTGATCGCAGCGGGTGTCGGCCTGGACCAACCGGTGGCCTTGCTGGGTGAGCGTAACCTCGACCTGCTGGGCATGATCATCGGCAGCTTCAAGGCCGGTGCCGGCTACCTGCCGCTGGACCCGGGCCTGCCGAGTCAGCGTCTGCGCAGCATCATCGACTTGAGCCGCACGCCGCTGCTGGTGTGCACCGAGGCATGCCGCGAGCAAGCCATCGAGCTGCTGGACGGTTTCGACTGCCAGTTGCTGGTGTGGGAAGAAATCCCGGCGCGTGGCGAAAACCCTGGCATCTACAGCGGCCCGGACAACCTCGCCTACGTGATCTACACCTCCGGCTCCACTGGCCTGCCCAAAGGCGTGATGGTGGAGCAGCGCGGCATGCTCAATAACCAGTTGAGCAAGGTGCCGTACCTGGACTTGAGCCCGGTGGACGTGATCGCGCAGACCGCCTCGCAAAGCTTTGATATTTCCGTGTGGCAGTTCCTCGCTGCGCCGCTGTTTGGCGCACGGGTGGACATCGTGCCGAATGTGATTGCCCATGACCCGCAAGGGCTGCTCGCCCATGTGCAGGCTCAAGGGATCACCGTATTGGAAAGCGTACCGTCGCTGATCCAGGGCATGTTGGCCCAGGACCGTATCGGCCTGGACGGTCTGCGCTGGATGCTGCCGACCGGTGAAGCCATGCCGCCTGAATTGGCGCACCAGTGGTTGCTGCGTTACCCAGAGATTGGCCTGGTGAACGCCTATGGTCCTGCGGAATGCTCGGATGATGTGGCGTTCTTCCGTGTCGATTTGGCCTCTACCCGTGGCACTTACCTGCCAATTGGCACGCCGACTGACAACAACCGCCTGTACTTGCTCGATGGCGCACTGGAGTTGGTGCCGCAAGGCGCCGTGGGTGAGTTGTGTGTGGCGGGCACGGGTGTTGGTCGCGGTTACGTCAGCGACCCATTGCGCACGGCACCGGTGTTTGTGCCGAACCCGTTCGGCGCACCGGGTGAGCGGCTGTATCGCACCGGCGACCTGGCGCGCCGTCGCAGTGACGGTGTGCTGGAGTACGTCGGGCGTGTCGACCATCAGGTGAAGATTCGCGGCTACCGCATCGAACTGGGTGAAATCGAAGCGCGCCTGCATGAGCAGCCGGAAGTGCGCGATGCCGCGGTGGGAGTGCAGGAAGGCGTCAACGGCAAGCACCTGGTCGGCTATCTGGTAGCGGCGGATGAAGCGCTCAACCCAAGCGAACGTTTGGACCGCATCAAGCAGCGCCTGCGTGCCGAATTGCCGGAATACATGGTGCCGCTGCACTGGCTATGGCTCGACCGCCTGCCGCTCAACGCCAACGGCAAACTCGACCGCAAGGCGCTGCCGGCCCTGGAGATCGGCCAGTTGCACAGCCAGGACTACCTGGCGCCGCGTAACGAACTGGAAACCACCCTGGCTGCGATCTGGGCTGAAGTGTTGAAAGTGGAGCGGGTGGGGGTGCAGGACAACTTCTTCGAACTGGGCGGGCATTCGTTGTTGGCCACGCAAATTGCATCGCGGGTACAGAAGACGTTGCAGCGGGATGTGCCGCTGCGGGCGATGTTCGAGTGCAGCACGGTGGCGGAGTTGGCCGAGTATATCAACGGGTTGGCGGCCAATGAGATCAGTGCGGAGAAGGTGGATCGGTTGAGTGATTTGATGGCGGAGTTGGAGGGGCTTTAATCTTTATCGCCTGGTCTGACGCCATCGCCGGCAAGCCGGCTCCTACAGGTGGAATGCGTTCCCATTGTAGGAGCCGGCTTGAACTGGTCAAGTATTCTTGGACACCATTTAAGGTTCATGCCGCCAGTCTCTCCCTGACGA
>NZ_JBWKRS010000053.1:0-5389 GCF_059419385.1 Pseudomonas sp. GW821-FHT05H12
GGCTTGCCGGCGATGGCGTCGGTGAGGGGCCCATCGCCGGCAAGCCGGCTCCTACAGGTTTGGTTGTGGCCGTGAGGCCGGATTACTTGCCGGGTGTGAGGGTCAACCGGGTTTTGCCGTAGGCCTTGTCGAAGTTCTGCGGCTGCATCGGGAAGCTCAGGTATTGCGCCTTCAGCGACGGGTCGATGCCATTGGCATAGTTCGGGCTGGCCGGGTTGCCGGACTGGCCGATGCCGCCCTGGCCCATCATCGGTTCGGCTTGGCCGAAGTCGACGATCATGCGCAGCGCCGGCACCTGGGTGGTGTTGAAGTTTTGGCCCCAGCTATACGGCGCCGGGTTCAAGGTGTTGTGGTCGCCACCACTGGCCAGCGGCCCACGGATCACCTGGCCGTTGATGTTTTTCCAGGTGGTGCTGTGCAGTTTGCCCCACTGCCAGGCCTTGTGATCGCCGCCCAGTTGGCTGTCGCCTGCGGTGATCGCTGCGGCCAGGCTGCGCGCCAATATCGCTGGCTTGTCTTCTTTTTGCGGCGTGCGCGTGTCATCCCAGAACGGGCTGTCTTCGCGGCCGAGCAAATGGTCGGCGGTGGCGGAGTAAGACAGGCCGGCATTGCTGACAAACGCCTTCCAGGTCGCGCTGTTTTCCGGGCCGAGCTTGTCGAGGAAGATCTGCTTGGCGCTTTCCTGCAGGAACAGCTCGTAGATCGCCGCGTCTGCGGAGGTGGACACCAGGCGGCCGTCGAAGGCCATCAGGCGGCCCAGGGCTTCGCGGGCCTTGGCTTGTTCGGCCGCTGGCAATGCGTCGATCGCCTGTTTCAGTGGTTGCGCCATGCCCGGTGCCTGGAACATGGTCTTGAGCTTGGCGGCGAACGTGGTGGTCTGGTCGTACTGCATGGCGATCATGCTGCGGCTGTCATGCTTGCCAGCGTTGGCCAGTTGCGCGAGGCGCTCGCTGCGCTCCGGCGCGTCCCACGAGTTGGACAGTTGCATGCCGTAGCCGCGCGGCGCCGTGCGCTGGTTGGCGGTACCGATCCAGCCCTGGGGCGGGTCCTGGTCATACGGGTGCAACATCGCGTCGGCGTAACCGTCCCAATCAAAGCGCGTATCCCAGCCCGGCGAGGGCAGCAAGCCTTCGCCTTCGCGGCGGTTGGGGAAGCGGCCGGTGACTTGCCAGCCGATGTTGCTGGCGTCTGCGAAGATCATGTTCAGGGCGATGGCGCGGATCTCCCGGGTCGCGTCCGAGGCCTTGCCGGCATTTTGCGCGCGGGACAGGTCGAAGAACGCATCCAGGCTCTTGTCGTCCTTGAAGTCGGCGGTTTGCAGGGCCAGGCCGAAACCGGTGGTCAGCGCCTGGCTGCTGTTAAGCAGGGCGCCATGGCGGGTTTCGTACACCACTTCGCGGATCGAACGTTGGCCTTTGATAAAGAAGGTCTCGTTACGCACACCGGCCGGCAGCCATTTGCCGTTGTTCTCGTAGTACAGCCCGTTGCCCTGGCGTTTGACCTTTTCGAGGAACAGGTCCTGGGTATCGCCCTTGACCGCGCTCATGCTCCACGCCACTTTGCCGTTGAAGCCGGACAACAGGGTTGGCAAGCCGGCAATCGAGGCGCCGACGGCCTGGTATTTCGGGGCACGGATCTGCACGTAGTTCCACGGCGATGGCGCTTGCGGCTGGGCCGCGAGGTCACCGGCCAGCAGGCTCTTGCCGCTGCGGCTGCGTTGCGGGCCGACGGCCCAGTTGTTCGACGTGGTCACGGCCAGCGCGTTGAGGCTGTTGAGCTGCTGGCCAACCGCTTCCAGTCCGGCCAACCCGGTGATCTGGCCGAGGTTCACGCCCTTGAGCTTGTCGGCTTCAGCCTGCGGGATTTGTTCATCCGGCGCGCTCGGGGTGAGCCAGGCGAGCTTGTCGGCCCCGACTTTCTGCGCCAGTACCAGGGACGACAGCTCCTCCTGCAGGTTGCTCGACTCGCTGAAATTCAGCAGGCAGAACAGCAGCGCCGAATCTTCCGGCTTCCAGTACTCGGGCTTGTAGCCGGTCTGGGCCAGGTCTGGCGGCAGCTTGTCGCGGTAGCGGAACAGGTAGGCGTTGACGCCACGCGCATACACTTCGAAGAAGCGCTTGAGGCGCGGGCTGGAGGCGTTGTACAGCTCGCCGGCGCTTTTTTTCAGGTTGACGGCGCGCATGAAACGGTCGACGTCCAGCACTTCCGGCCCGGACATTTCCGCCAGGCGGCCCTGGGCCAGCAGGCGCAGGGTGACCATCTGGGTGATGCGGTCGCTGGCGTGCACATAACCGAGGCTGAACAGTGCGTCGTGGAAGGTGTTGCTTTCGATCAGCGGCATGCCCTGGGCATTGCGGCGTACCGATACGTTCTGCGCAAGACCCTTGATCGGCTGTACGCCGGCGGCAGGGAGCAGGGTGTCCTGGGTGCTCTGGAGCTGGCAACCGGCCAGGCTTAATGCACTGGCCACTGCCGCGGCAACGCCGAACCGGGGAAGAAAATGTGAGAGGGCTGGCGAGGCCATGGCAAAGCTCCTGCGGGGGTAGCGTCAGTAAAGGCGCTACGTTAGTGAGCGCGGCGAAACGACGCAAGCGGGAGGCGATGCTTATTTTGCGGATTACACACCTGTAGGAGCCAGCTTGCCGGCGATGAGGCCGTCAGCCACAGCAGGGATGGCGGCAGGTCTAACGCCATCGCCGGCAAGCCGGCTCCTACAGAGTGGTGGGGTCAGGCTTTGGGTGGGTTGACCTTCTGCACCAGTTCATAGGCCCGAACCGTCGCCGGCCGCTCCTTGATGCTGTTGAACCAGCGGTGCAGATGGGGGAAGTCTTCCAACCGCTGGCTCTGCCACTTGTGGGAAACGATCCAGGGGTAGATCGCCATGTCGGCAATGCTGTAGTCCTCGCCCGCCACGAAGGGACGATCCGCCAGGCGGCGGTCGAGCACGCCATACAGGCGGGCGGTTTCGTCTACGTAGCGTTTGATGGCGTAAGGAATTTTCTCAGGCGCGAACTGGCTGAAATGGTGATTTTGCCCGGCCATTGGCCCCAATCCGCCCATTTGCCAGAACAGCCATTGCAGGGTTTCCTGGCGACCGCGCAGGTCTTTGGGAATGAACTGGCCGGTTTTTTCCGCGAGGTACAGCAGGATGGCGCCGGACTCGAACAGCGAAATCGGCGCGCCTCCGTCGATCGGGTGTTGATCGACGATGGCCGGGATACGGTTGTTGGGAGCGATCTTCAGGAAATCGGGTTTGAACTGGTCGCCCTGGCCGATGTTGATCGGGTGCACCTTATAGGGCAGGCCGGCTTCTTCCAGGAACAGCGATACTTTGTGACCGTTGGGGGTAGTCCAGTAATACAGGTCGATCATGAAGCTCTCCAAAGGTGGTGATGCTTGAGCGAATGCCTGTAGGTATAGGTAATGTTCCACCGACGAAAATTCAATGAAACATTTGTGCATACCCTTAGAAGCGAATCACACAGCACCGTCCACCAGCACCTGCAACGACTGCTGCGAACAGCGCTCGATGCGCACCTGCACGCGGTACACCTCGGCAAACATCAGCGGGTCGAGCACCGCATCCGCCGTGCCGCTGGCGTACAAGCGCCCTTGGCGCAGCACCGCAATACGGTCGGCAAAACGCGCGGCGAGGTTGATGTCGTGCAGCACCACCACGGCGATCAAGTTGTGCTCACGCACCAGTGAACGCACGCACTCCATCACCTTCAATTGGTAGTTGAGGTCCAGGGCGCTGGTGGGTTCGTCGAGCAACATCACCTGGGGGCGACGCGCGATCAGTTGGGCGAGGCTGACCAATTGGCGCTGGCCACCGGACAACGTGCTTAACAATTGATCGGCCAAATGCGTGATACCGATGCGCTGCAACGCCTCAAAGGCTTCGCGCAGG
Organism: Pseudomonas sp. GW821-FHT05H12; assembly: GCF_059419385.1. Lineage (NCBI taxonomy): Bacteria > Pseudomonadati > Pseudomonadota > Gammaproteobacteria > Pseudomonadales > Pseudomonadaceae > Pseudomonas > Pseudomonas sp. GW821-FHT05H12. The sequence goes on from NZ_JBWKRS010000053.1 coordinate 3,911, forward strand.
CAGGCGGCATTGGACAAGGGAACGCCGTCGGTATTGGCCACGCGCAAGGCGGCAATCACGCTTTCCATCACGCTCAGGCTCAGGCCGGGCGGCAAGTTCTGCGGCATGTAGGTGACGCGCCGTGCGCGCTCGGCCACCGACATGGCTGACAGGTCAAGGTCGCCCAATCGTACAACGCCCTGCATTTTTTCCAGCCCGGCCACGGCGCGCAGCAAGGTGGATTTGCCGGCGCCGTTGGGCCCGATCAAGGCGGTCAGGCTGCCGTGGGGCAGGGTGGGCAGGTTCAGGTCGTGCACGATCTGCCGGCGCCCGTAACTCACATTGGCGTTGTGTACCGATAACCCTGCACTCATAACTGCCTCCCACGCTTGAACACCAGCACCACGAAAATCGGCACGCCCACCAAGGCCGTGACAATGCCCACCGGCACGATCACCCCGGGCATGATCAGCTTGCTGGCGATGGACGACAGCGACAGCAGCAACGCGCCGGTCAGGGCGCTGGCCGGAAGGAGGAAGCGTTGGTCTTCGCCCACCAGGATCCGCGCGATATGCGGACCCACCAGGCCGATAAAACCGATGGTGCCTACGAACGCCACGGCGGTCGCCGACAGCAGGCTGATACGCAGCAGCGAGAAAAACCGCAGGCGCTTTACGTCGACCCCAAAGCTTTGTGCGCGGTCTTCGCCCATGCGCAGCAGCGTGAGGCGCGGTGCGGCAGTGAAGGAAAACGGCATGACCACGGCAACCACCAAGGCCAGAATGCCGAGCTTGTCCCAGTTGGCCCGGGTCACGCTGCCCAGGGTCCAGAACACCAGCTGTTGCAGCACATCTTCGGTGGCGACCAGCTGCAGCAGGGCCACCACCGCGTTGCAACTGAACACCAGAGCGATACCAAACAGCACGAGGCTTTCAACCCCGGCACCGCGCAGGCGCGACATGGCTTGCAGCAAAAACACCGAGGCGGCAGCGAAGATAAACGCCGAGATAGAGATGGCGGTATTGGCCGAGACCCACACGGTGGTCACCGGAAACACAATCACCAGAGACGCGCCCAACGCCGCTGCCGAGGACACGCCCAGGGTAAAGGGGCTGGCCAACGGGTTATTCAAGATGGCCTGCATCTCGGCCCCGGCCAGCGACAACGCGCAACCGACCAGCACCGCCATCAAGGCGTAGGGCAGGCGCACGTTCCAGATGATCACCTGGTCGGTGGCGCTCAGGTGGGAGGGGTGCAAAATGCCGTCGAGCAGCGCCAGCAGGCCCATGCCCGACGGGCCGCTGGCCAGGTCCACGAGGATGGCGCAGACCAGCGCGGCGCCCAGTAGCGCCAGCAGCCAGGCACGCCGCGCCAGCAGGCGGCGGTAGCCCTGGGTGGCGCTGGCGAGGTCGAGGGTTTGAGTGGTCATGATGTTCACAGCGCTCAGAGACAACACAAAACCCTGTAGGAGCCCGGCTTGCCGGCGATGGCGCCTGAAAG
>NZ_JBWKRS010000053.1:5399-30705 GCF_059419385.1 Pseudomonas sp. GW821-FHT05H12
CCTCCCCCCCCCCCCCCCCCCCCCCCCCCCCCCCCCCCCCGTGCTCCTACAAGGTACGGGGTTACTTGGATTTAGCGTCGATCCAATAGGCACCCTGTAACGGCATGCCAAGGAATTGTTGGTTAATTGCTTCCATGGTCGCCTGCGGGTCCAGCTTGGCGAACAACTCCGGGTGGACCCATTTAGCCAACGACTCGATGGCCAGCAGGTTGTACGGCGAGTTGTAGAAGTCATGCCACAGGCCGTGGGCATTGCCTGCGCGGATCGCACGCAGGTTGGCGAATTCCGGACGAGCCAGCACCCGGTCAAACGCTTCACGTGCTTCGTCGGTGCTCACACCAGCGCCCAGGATCAGCCCCGGCTTGTGGTTACCCGTGGCGACGTAAACATCCGGATCAGCCTTCAACGCGTACTCGACACTGATGTCCCCCAGCGCACCCGGCACCACATCGGCGGCGATGTTGCGCCCGCCCACCAGCTTGATCACTTCACCCATGCCGCTCTTGCCGGTGGTGTGCCCCGGCGCCTGCCAGGCACCGGCCAGCAGTTCGAGGAACACGCTCGGGCGCGGGCCCGCAGGCAAGGTGGCGACGGCGTCGGTGATGACCTTAATGTGCTGGTCATAGAAGTCCAGGAACGCCTTGGCCTGGGCTTCACGGCCCAGCGCGTCACCCAGCGCGGTCATGCTGGTGTGGGTGCCCTGCACCGGGTTGATGCGGAAGTCGACGAACAACACCGGGATGCCCGCCTTGGCCAGCACATCGGCGACCGGGCTGTGTTCGGTGGGGCCGTGGCCGGAAATGCTGAACACCGCCAGGTCAGGTTTGAGCGAAAGGATTTCCTCGGCGCTGACGCTTTGCTCCGACGCCTGGCCGATCAGCGGGATGTCTTTCACCGTGGGGAATTTCGCCACGTAGGCGTTGTAGGTGTGCTGGTCCAGCAGCTTCAAGTCGTTCTGCCAACCGACGATGCGCTGAAACGGCGCCTCCTTGTCGAGCAAGGCAAAGGCGGAAATCAGCCGGCCTTCGCCGAGGACCACACGCTTGACGTTGTCGGTCACTTCGACCTTGCGGCCCAGCACGTCGGTGACTTCATGGGCGGCGGCGGTTTCGGCATGGCCCAGGACCAGCGCGGCGAACAGCACGCCGAGCTTGAGCGCGTTTCGGGGTTTCAACATGGCAAGGACTCCAGGTGAAGGCGGCGCATCAGACATCGCTCCAGCGCCGCAGCAGGTTGTGATAAGCGCCGCTCAGTTGCAGCAGCGCGTGGTGGTCGGCGTGTTGCGCGGTGAGGGTCTGGATCGCCACGTCCATGTCCAGCAGCAGTTGGCGCTGGTTGTCTTCGCGCACCAGGCTTTCGATCCAGAAGAAACTGGCCAGGCGCTCACCACGGGTGACGGGGTTGATCTTGTGCAGACTGCTGCCGGGGTAGATCAGCAGGTGGCCGGCGGGCAGCTTCACCGCGTGTTCACCGAAGGTGTCGCGGATCACCAGTTCGCCACCGTCGTAGCTGGCCGGGTCGGCCAGGAACAACGTGGCGGAGATGTCGGTGCGCACCCGTTCGCGCACGCCCTTGAGGCCGCGAATGGCATTGTCGATATGCCAGTCGAAGGCCTCGCCGCCGCTGTAGCGGTTGAACAGCGGCGGGTAGATGCGCTTGGGCAGGGCGGCGGACATGAACAGCGCGTTGTCCGACAGCCGCGCCAGAATCTGCTCACCCACGCGGATGGCCGTCGGCGAATCTTCCGGCAACTGCCGGTTGTTTTTCGCCAGGGCCGAGCGCTGCCCGGCGGTCACCTTGCCGTCTACCCAGGGCTGATCGAGCAAGGCCGCCACGATGGTCTCGACTTCACGGGGGCTGAGCAGCCCCGGGATTTCGATCAGCACCGGTCAGAACTCATAGTCGACGCTGGCAGTGAGGGTGCGCCCGGCGCCGGGGATGCCGTACAGCTGGAAGCCGTCGAGGGACGCGCCGACCTGGCTGTAATAGAACTTATTGAATACGTTGTTGAGGTTAAGGTTGACCGTGGTGTCTTTGTTCACCTTGTATTGCGCCGCCACGTTGCTCAGCCAGTAGCCGGGGGCCTTTTCGTTGTCGCGTACATAAATGGCATTCACCCCGGACGGGCCGTTGGCGTAGCTGCTGTTGTTGTTCAAGCCGCCGACGTATTTGTTGTCGCTGTAGCGACGGCGACCTACGTATTGCTCGCCGTAGCTGAGGCTCAGGGCGTCGGTGACGGCGTAGGTGGTCCAGAGGTTGGCGGTCAGGTCGGGCACGTTCTTGGCTTCGGCGCCTTTGTTGATGCCTTTGGTCTGGGTGCTCTTGAGCGCCGAGAACCCGGTGTAGGCGGTCCAGCGCGGCGTGATGTTGCCTTGCAGGCCCAGTTCCACGCCATCCACGCGCTTGGCAGGCAGGGCGCGGACCGGGGCGGACTCGCCGTCCTGGTATTCCCAGGCGTTGTCCAGTTCGGTGCGGAAGATCGCCGCCGTCACGTTGAGCATGTCGTGGGCAATGTCCCACTTGGTGCCCATTTCATAGGTCTTGGACTTGGCCGGGCTGTAGTTGCTGGTGGTGGCCGAACCGTAGATCTGGTTGTTGGTGGATGCGCCGAGTGCCGACGGTTGCGCCGCTTCGCTGTAGGACACATAGATGCTGCCGTTGGGTAACGGCTTGTACACCGCGCCGACGCGACCGCTGACGGCGCCATCGGTGCTGCTGATATCTGCCTGGCCACGTTGGGTGGTCTGGGCGCGCCAGTTGTCGTAGCGCAGCGAGCCGAGCACTTGCCACTGCTCGTTGAGGGTGACCGTGTCGCCTGCATAAATGCCGGCGTTGTCGATCACCGAGCGCGGGTCGCCTTCGCCCTTGGTCACATAGGTGCTGGCGAAGCTGTGGCTTGGGTCGCTCATGTCGAAGAACATGTTGCCGGCCGGCACTTCGGCGTTGCGTTTCAGGCCGCCGTAGGTCTCGTGGTAGAACTCAAGGCCTGACACCACCGCGTGTTGCAGGCTGCCGGTGTTGAACTTGAAGCTGAAGTCGGTCTGGTTGTCCAGGATGGTGTAGCGCTTGGACAAACCGAAATCGCTGCCCCGCAGGATGCCGTAGGCCGTGTTGCTGTTGTTCACATAGTCGGTGTAGGCATTGACCGTGCTACCCGGCACTTGGCTGATCGGGCCTACACCGGTGTAGCCCAAGGTCGCACAGCGCGTGCCGGAACAGGTTTTCTGGCCGTTGGCATTGGCGGCAAAGAAGCGCGCCGGGGAGAGCACGGCGAAGTTGTCGCTGCGTTCCCAGCGGGTCTGGTTGCGCAGGTTGGCTTCGTTCCAGTCGAAATCATGTTCGAAACGGGCGGTCAGCGAGGTGGTTTCGTTCTGCTGGGTGTAGAGGCTGGAGTCGCCGTACCAGTTCGAGCGCTTCACGCCCGGCATGCGGTCGCCGTTGGTGCCACGTTGGATCGGCACGCCGCCGTCCGGGGTGTTGGTGTCTTTCTGATAGAAGGTGTCGACGAAGAACCGTGTGTCGGTGCCCAAGCCAAAACCAAAGGAAGTCGCGATGCCCCAGCGGTCGTAGTCCACGTCGTCGCGCTCGGCCACCCCGTTGTAGAGCTTCATCAGGTTGAGGCGCACGGCGGTGGTGTCGTTGATCTGTTTGTTCAGGTCGGCGGTAAGGCGGCGGTAGCTGTCGGTGCCGATCCCGGCCGAGACTCGGTTGGCATCGCCCAGGTGCGCTTCTTTGCTCACCAGGTTGACGCTGCCGCCCACCGCGGACACCCCGGATTCAATCGACCCGGTGCCCTTGAACACTTCAGCCTGTTGCAGGTTGAAGGTGTCGGTGCGCGTGGACATGCCCGCATCGCGCACGCCATCGACGGTCAGGCTTTGTTCGGACGAGAAGCCGCGGATCGAAAACAGGTCGCCCCAGCCCAGGTTGCCTTCGCCCGACATGAAGGTAATGCCTGGCACGTTGCGCAGCACTTCCTGCAAGGTCTGCGCATTCTGCTCCTTGAGCACCTGCTGCGGCACGATGGTCACGCTTTGCGGTGCATCCAGCAGTGGCTGGCTGATCTTGGCCGAGGTCACCCGGTCGACCTTGAAGGTGGAAGTGGCTTCGCCATCCACCTTGATTTCCGGCAGGCTCAGTACCGAGTCGTTGGTCGCAGCAGCGGGCGCATCGGCCCAGGCCGTCGGGGCAACGCTGCCGGCAGCCAGCAGGCCGAACATCGGCGCCAGGGTGGTGTGCAGCGTGTGGCTGCGAGGTGTGGGCAGTGACATAGGCAAGTTCCGAGTCTAAATTACAATTACTCTCATTTAGGTTCGGTAGTCTAAAGAGCGATTTCCCCTGCCATGCCCTGGGTTTGTATCGCTGATGCGTGATTATCGTTTCCCACAACATTCCATTACATTTGCGCGTACTGCTGGCTGAACTTTCGGCTATCTCCTGCGTTTTGAGTTTTCGGACCGACTGCCCATGGCCAAGCAAGACCACTTGTTGATCGTCGATGACGACCCGCAAATTCGCCAACTGCTCTGCGACTACCTGAGCGACGCCGGCTTCCAGGTGTCCACCGCCGCCGACGGCAAGGAAATGCGCCGCCGCCTGGCGCTCAATGTGATCGACCTGATCGTGCTCGACCTGATGCTGCCCGGCGAAGACGGCTTGAGCCTGTGCCGTGAACTGCGGGTGAGTTCCAACACGCCGGTGGTGATGCTCACGGCCAAGGGCTCGTTGATCGACCGCATCGTCGGCCTGGAGATCGGTGCCGACGACTACCTGCCCAAACCCTTCGACCCGCGTGAGTTGCTGGTACGCATCAAGGTGGTGCTGCGCCGGGTGCAGAGTTTTCCGGACCGGGCGCGGCTGGATGAAGCACCGAGCATCCGTTTCGCCGGCTGGCAGCTCGACACACGGGCGCGTCAACTGCTCACCCCGGACGGTGTAGTGGTCAGCCTGGGCAATTCGGACTACCGCGTGCTGCGCCTGTTGTTGCAGCACCCCAACCGCCCGTTGAGTCGCGACTTTTTGCTCAACCACGTGTTCGACAAGGACAGCACGCCGTTCGACCGCTCCATCGACGTGTGCGTCAGCCGCCTGCGTTCCCAACTGCCGGCCGGGCTGATCAAGACTGTGCGCAATGAGGGTTACATGCTCACCGCCGATGATGTGGTGCTGGGCTCGTGAGACTGCTGCCGCGTTCGCTGTTCGGGCGGCTGGTGCTGATCCTGGTCAGCGGCATGCTCGCGGCCCAGGCCCTGACCAGCAGCATCTGGTACGACCGTCGTCATGGCCAGGTGCTGGAAATTCCCGCGCGGCTGATCGCGACGCGCCTGGCCGACGTGGTGCGCCTGGTGCACAGCGATCCGCAGCAGGCGGACCAGTTGATCAAACTGCTCAACACGCCGCACTTTCGCCTCACCGTGAGCGACCAGGCCAGCAGCACGCCCAGCACCCTCACCGACAGCGACCGACCCACCGAGCGCCTGATCAAAAAGGTGTTGTCGGAGAAAACCGGCTACGCCCAGACCCTGATCCTGTTGCGCCTGTCCCTGGTGGATGGCGAAGGGCAAACCGCCGGGCTGTCGACCCTGCTTGGCTCCAAGCCGGTGGTGGGGCAATTCCTGATTGACCTGCGCTTGCCCGATGGGCGCTGGTTGCAGGTGGATGCCAGTGAAGAGCAGGGCTGGACCAGCACGTCGCCGCTGGACCTGCTGTTCGACTATGTGATGCGCATCTATTTGCTGCGGGTGTTGGTGCTGGTGGTGATCGCCCTGGTGGCTGTACGCCTGGCGATCCGCCCGCTCAATGCCCTGGCCAAGGCGGCCGAGGCGTTGGGGCGTGATATCCAGCGCCCGCCGCTGTCGGTGGACGGCCCCACCGAAGTCCGCCGCGCGGCGCAGGCCTTCAATGCGATGCAGCAACGCTTGATCGCCAACATCGCCGAACGCACGCGTTTTCTCGCGGCGATTTCCCACGACTTGCGCTCACCGATCACACGCCTGCGCCTGCGCACCGAGATGCTGGAAGACACCCGCACCAAGGAGCGGTTTCGCAGCGATCTGGAAGAAATGGAGCACATGGTCTCCAGCACCCTGGATTTTGTCAGCAGCGGTGAAATCAATGAGACGCGGCAGAACATTGACATCAACGCCTTGTTGCAAAGCCTGCAGGCTGATCTTGAGGATGTGGGGCAAAGCGTGACGATAATGGGCCGGGCCCGACAACCCTTGCCGGGGTATGCCCGCAGTCTTAAGCGCTGTGTGCAGAACCTGCTGGAAAATGCGGTGCGTTATGGCTGTGAGGTGGTGGTGCAGGTCGAAGACCAGGCAGACAGCTTGAAGATCGTCATCAGCGACCGTGGCCCGGGGATTCCCCAGGAACAGCTGGAGCAGGTGATGGAGCCGTTTTACCGGGTAGAAGGCTCACGTAATGCCGAGACGGGCGGGTATGGGTTGGGGCTGAGCATTGCCCACACCATCGCGAGGGCGCATGACGGGCAGTTGAGCTTGAGCAATCGGGAAGGCGGGGGGCTGGAAGTGGCATTGCGGTTCCAACGCAAACCCTGAACCTGCAACACAATCCAATGTGGGAGCTGGCTTGCCTGCGATGCAGACACCTCGGTACACCAGGCACACCCAGTTGATGCCATCGCAGGCAAGCCAGCTCCCACACAGCCTGAGTCAGGGCATTACGCCCCGTGGCACTTCTTGAATTTCTTCGCGCTGCCGCAAGGGCAAGGATCGTTGCGGCCAACGTCCTTCAAGGCGTTGCGCACCGGCTCCTGGTGAGCGTGGCCGCAGTTCGGGCCGTGGACATGGCCGTGGTCGTGATCATGGTGATCGTGATCGTGGTTGCAGTCAGGACCATGGACATGGGGTTGCTGAGTCATCGATGTCGCTCCGGAATAAAATCGCCGGGGATTATCTCGCCATTGTGGGACACCTGCACGTCATTACCGATGAATAATCCGGTTTTCAGCTCTCCCTCCAGGCGATAGGGCACGGGCTGGGTGGGATTTTTCAGCATCTGCACCACGTCGCGTATCTGCGGCCACAGGTTGGTACGCACCGACACCCGGAAGAACGCGTGGCTGCGCGGCGGCACGGTGAGCCATTCGTTGGACTCGCCTTCGGTCAGCACAAAATCGTCCAGGGTGACCTTGTAGATCAGACCGCGCACCGTCAGGTCGGCGTCGTCGCGGTTGTCCACACGAAAGTACAGCTTGAACTTCTGCTCCAGCAGCTTGGCCCGCACCACTTCGACTTTGACCAGGGACACATGGGGCGCCGGCGTATCGTCTTCGAACCACGAGGCGCAGCCGGTCAGGCCCAGTGTCAACGCCAGCATCAAGCTGTAGATCCGAAGCATGGCGTTTTTCCTGTCAGAGGGTTTAGAGGTAACTGGAGCAGCACTTCTTGAATTTCTGACCACTGCCGCACAGGCACGCATCGTTGCGTCCTGCCTTGACCTCGACGGTGGGGTCGATGAAGTACCAACGCCCATCATTCTGTACGAAAGAGGACTGCTCGCGGTGGCTATGTTCACCGGTGCTGTCGTGCCAGCGAGCGGTAAAGGTCACGAACGCATGTTCCGGCTGGCCTCCGAACACCTCGGAGCTTTCCACCTCAAGGCCCAGCCAGGTGCTTTGGGCACTCCAGGCGCCGATGGCTGCGCGGTCCAGGCCAGCCTGTTGTGCCGGCAAGGTGGTTGCCACCAGATAGTCCACCAGGCCCAGCACATAGGCGCTGTAGCGCGAACGCATCAGGGCGGTGGCGCAGGGCGCGGGGTGGCCAGCGTGATAATGGCCGCAGCAGGCATCCAACAGGTTGCCACTGCCGCAGGGGCAAATGGATGTACTCATCGGGGTTACCACCAATACTTTCCGAAGTTTTCCGGGTTGGCCCAGAAACGGGCGTTGAGCCAGTCCGGCACCTGTTTATAGTCAAGCAGATCATAGGTAAACAGCGTCAGAACCTGCTCATCGCGCTGGAAACGCTCGCCGGCCTGCAGGGCCAGGGAGAAGAAGTCGGTTTCCTTCCAGCCGCAGGCGTTCAGGTCGACCAGCGCGGCAATACGGCTGGCATTGAGGTTACGCACGCCACCGAGCAGGGTCAGGCCTTGCGGTTTTGACAGGTGCTCCAGGCAGTCGACCACCAGCGCCAGGTCAAAACGTTGCGCCGCCAGCGCTTCAGGCAACGGCCCGGGCGGCGCGATGGCGACGACGGTGTCGGGGTGCTCGGCCTGGAAGGCGTCCAGCGCCGGAAACTGGCTGGCACCCAACAGCAACAGGCGTTTGGGCTGGTGCAGATCGAGCAAGGCAGCCAAGGCTTGCTGGGGTGTACGGGAAGAAATACCGGCGGTCATCACAGATCCTCACATCAGGACCGTAGAGACTAGCGCGGCTGAGCGTGCGGGCCTAGAGCGGGTGGCGGCGAAAAGTCCTACGAGAGCGACGATCCTCAATGAATACAGGGGCGCGGCGTAGTGGCGCAGATGAAAAGAGCCGTCTTTACTCCACCCATCGGCCCCCGCCGATCCCCTCAGGAGAAAACAGATGAGCATCATGCGGACAGCTCTACCCTTGGTTCTGCTAACCGGAGTATTGACAGGTTGCGCAGGCTTGCAGAAAACCGACTGGCCCACGTGCGCCGCCGTAGGTGGTGTGACGGGCGCGGCGATCGGCGCCACTGAAAGTTCAGCCTACGCGGGCTACGGCGCGCTGCTGATCGGTGGCATGGCTGGCGCCTATTGCTGGGTACACGGCGATGGCGATGAAGACGGCGACGGTGTGCCGGACAGCCGCGACAAGTGCCCGGGTACGCCAAAAGGCGTGCAGGTCGATGCCAATGGTTGCCCTCCTGTGGCGCCGCCAGCGGTGGTCGAGGAAGTGGTGGTGGTTAAAGAAGAAACCATCGTGATCCGCGATGTGCACTTCCAGTTCGATTCGGCCAAGTTGACCGCTGCGGACAAAACCAAGCTCGACACCATCGCGACCCGCCTGAAAAAAGAGGCCCCAAGCGCGCAACTGCGGGTCAGCGGGCACACTGACAGCGTCGGTAAAGACGCCTACAACCAGAAACTCTCGGAAAAACGCGCACACTCGGTCACTGACTACTTGATCGGTGCCGGCGTGCCTCGCAGCAACTTTGTCTCGGTAACCGGTGCCGGCGAAAGCCATCCGGTGGCCGACAATAAAACCGCCGAAGGGCGCGCACTGAACCGTCGCGTGGAAATCCAGATCAACCGCTGACAGCCCTTGCCCCTGTGCCAGTCACAGGGGCATTGCTGGCGATCCTCGCCGAAACAGCTGGCATACCTGCCCTTTATCAAGTTTTTTTAACCTTCACTGGCAAATCGCCTGTAGAAGTCGGTACTGTGCGCCCAAAGAATAATAGGCAAGGGGGCATGCGGGATGAAGGTGTTTTGGGGGCTGGGGAAGTTTTTGACGTTACTGTTCTGGGTCGTGGTAGTGGTCAATATAGTGCGACCGCTGGCCAGTCCGTTCCACCTGTTGGTCAGCCTGGCCGGCAGTCTGTTGTTCCTCACCCATTTGCTGGAGTTGCTGTTGTTCAACAGCAGCGTGAAACACCGTGCCCATCCCTGGCGTGACCGCTTGCAGATTCTGCTGGTGGGTATGTTCCACGTGCAGGGCCTGTCGGCGCCTGCGGCGGTTAATGAAACGAACAAGGAGGCCAATCATGCGTAAGGTTTTTCTGTTGGCCCTGTTGGTCAGCCCCATTGCCCTGGCGCAGACCGTCAGTGTTGAAAGCAACTCGCTGATGCGCTTGCCCAGCAGTACCAGCGTGTTGCAACTGGAACGCCTGGACGTCGCGGATTACGGCACCTTGCTGATTCCGGCGACGATCAGCCAGGTCACGGTGGATGAGCTGCATCTGGGGCGTGAAGCACGTATCGCCATCGCACCGGGCAATACCGGCCTGCAATTGCAGGTACGCCATGCGCAACTGGACCACGGCAGCCAAATCACCTCGCGTGGCGCCCCCGGCACCCACGAACGCCCGGCCAAGGCGGGACGCGACCTGACCTTGCGCATCAATGCGCTGACGGCTGATGAGTTGTCGGTGGATGCCCGCGGCGGTGCCGGTGCCCAGGGTTATGCCGGCCTGGATGGCGCCAATGGCGTGGATCCGGGTTGCACCTGGGGTTCGGCCGGCCGCGGCGCCAATGGCGATAACGGTGGCGACGGCTTGCCCGGTGCAGCAGGCGCGCAGGTGCGGGTCGAGTTGCCGCAGGATTTCCCGGCCGAACACATCAAGGTCTGGGTCGATGGCGGTGCGGGCGGTTTGGCGGGCACAGCAGGCAAGCCAGGTCGTGGTGGCCAGTCCAAAGGTTGCCTGGTGTACCGTGCCGATGGCGGTGAAAAGGGCCGTCCAGGTTTGGAAGGGCAGCCGGGGCCGGCCGGGCCTGCGGGGGCTGTGACTATTCAGCGCCTGTAAAGACGCCATCGCCGGCAAGCCGGCTCCTACGGGTTATAGACGATCAACTGTAGGAGCCGGCTTGGCGGCGATAGCCCTCTCAAGATCGCCTCAGAACATCGGCCGAGCCGAAGCAATCGCCACCACCACCAACCCCACGATCAAATTAATCCCCACCAGCTTGCGGATCTGACCCAACACCGCAGCCCCGGCCGGCCAATCCTCCGCCGCCACCGCCGCGCGCAACTCCGGGAATTTCAGCGCCTGGATCCGGATAAACAGCGCCGTCATCACCAGGTACAAGCCCATCATCACCTGCACATAGCGCGGCGCCGTCTCAAACCCGCTGAAGCGCAATTGCAGCAAGCCAATGCCGCTGATCGGCAAAATGGCCACGGCGATCCACACCCATACGAAAAAACGTTGAAACACATTTGCCCACAGCTTGAGTCGGGCAGGGCCCTCAAGTGCCGCCACAGCGGCGGGGCGCAGGATCATCCAGGCGAAAAACATGCCGCCGACCCAGACCAGGACGGCTAATACATGCAGGGTGTAGGCGAGGCTAAACACGGTCATTGTGGTACTCCGTTCTGCGCGGGATTCATTAGCGGGGTATGATAGCCGCCGATCCGAACCACTGAAAATTTATCCAGCGTTTTTAGCGCCCGACTATTCATGATCAGCACTGAACTCAAAACCACGATCCAGGGCGCCTATTCGCGTTTTCTCGAAGCCAAGAGCTTGAAACCGCGCTACGGCCAACGCCTGATGATCGCCGAAGTGGCAAAGGTCCTCGGGGATATCGACACCGACGACGAAGGTCGCCGCGAGGGTGAGCCTGCGGTCGTGGCCGTCGAGGCCGGCACCGGTACCGGCAAGACCGTGGCCTACAGCCTGGCCGCGATCCCGACCGCCAAGGCGGCCGGCAAGCGCTTGGTGATTGCCACCGCCACCGTGGCCCTGCAAGAGCAGATCGTCTACAAAGACCTGCCCGACCTGATGCGCAACAGTGGCTTGAACTTCACTTTTGCGCTGGCCAAGGGCCGTGGCCGCTACATGTGCCTGTCCAAGCTCGATGTGCTGCTGCAGGAAGGCCACGCACAAACCGCCACCGCGCAGTTGTTCGAAGAAGAAGGCTTCAAGATCGAAGTAGATGAAGCCAGCCAGAAGCTGTTTACCAGCATGATCGAGAAACTGGCAGGCAATAAATGGGACGGCGACCGCGACAGCTGGCCCACCGCCCTCGAAGATTCCGACTGGGCGCGCCTGACGACCGACCACAGCCAGTGCACCAACCGCCATTGCCCCAACTTCGGCCAGTGCGCGTTCTACAAGGCCCGCGAAGGCATGGGCAAGGTCGACGTGATCGTCACCAACCACGACATGGTGCTGGCCGACCTGGCCCTGGGCGGCGGCGCCGTCTTGCCGGACCCACGCGACACCCTCTATGTATTCGACGAAGGGCACCACCTGCCAGACAAGGCCATCGGCCACTTCGCCCACTACACCCGCCTGCGCTCTACCGCCGACTGGCTGGAGACCACCGCCAAGAACCTCACCAAGTTGCTCGCCCAGCACCCTCTGCCCGGCGACCTGGGCAAGCTGATCGAACAAGTGCCGGAGTTGGCGCGGGAGATCAAGACCCAGCAGCAATTCATGTTCAGCGCCTGTGAGCAGGTGGCCGACTTCAAGCCCGGCGAAGACGTGGAGGGCCGTGAGCGGCCGCGTCACCGCTTCGTCGGCGGGCTGATCCCCGAGCACATGCGTGAAATGGGCATCGAGTTGAAGAAGGGCTTTTCGCGCCTGACCGACTTGTTCACACGGCTGACCGACCTGCTCAAGGAAGGCATGGATGGCGAGGTCAACATCGGTATCGCCAGCAACCAGGCTGAAGAGTGGTACCCGTTGTTCGGCAGCCTGTTGTCCCGTTCCCAGGGTAACTGGGAGCTGTGGACCGCCTTCACCGTCGAAGACCCGGAAGACAACCCGCCCATGGCGCGTTGGCTGACCCTGTCGGAAAGCGGCGCGCTGTTTGACATCGAGGTCAATGCCAGCCCGATCCTGGCCGCTGAAATGCTGCGCCGCAACCTGTGGAACGTGGCCTACGGTTGCCTGGTGACCTCGGCCACCCTGACCGCCCTGGGCACCTTCGACCGCTTCCGCATGCGCGCCGGCCTGCCGAAAAAGGCGGTTACCGCCGTGGTGCCGAGCCCGTTCCATCACGCCGACGCGGGTGTGTTGCGGGTGCCGGACCTCAAGGCTGACCCTCGGGATGCGGCGGCCCACACGGCTGCGATCATCCGCGACCTGCCAGACCTGGTGGAGGGCTCCAAAGGTACTCTGGTGCTGTTCTCGTCGCGCAAACAGATGCAGGACGTGTTCGACGGCCTCGACCGTGACTGGCGCAAGCAGGTGTTTATCCAGGGCAACCTGTCCAAACAGGAAACCCTGAACAAGCACAAGGCGCGGGTGGATGGCGGCGATTCCAGCGTGCTGTTTGGCCTTGCCAGTTTCGCCGAAGGCGTGGACTTGCCTGGTGCCTACTGCGAACACGTGGTGATCGCCAAGATCCCGTTCTCGGTGCCGGATGATCCGGTCGAGGCCGCACTGGCCGAATGGATCGAAGCGCGGGGCGGCAACCCGTTCATGGAAATCTCGGTGCCGGATGCGTCCCTGAAGCTGGTGCAGGCCTGCGGCCGCTTGCTACGGACCGAACAGGACCGGGGCACCATCACCTTGCTCGACCGCCGTTTGGTCACCCAGCGCTATGGCAAGGCTATCCTGAATGCCTTGCCGCCGTTCAGGCGCGAAATTTCTTAAGCCACCGTGGGCGAATTCGCCCACTTCGTGGTCTATCTCACTGCTATCGATTTATGTCATCAGGCCATTCACCGGCCGATTGGGAGAACCTTGTTCGTATGATTCGCACGCTGCCCGCCCTGTTTGCCCTGCTGTTCACTGCGCCGTTGATGGCCGCGCCCGCAGGGCAACAAACGCTGTTCAACTTCGTTCGGCCTGCCGATGTGGTCAAGGTGGCGACCCAGGACGCCAGCCTGCCGCAGTACAACGCCGAACAAACCCCCGAAGGCGAAGTGCTGCGCCGCATCACGTTCAACCCGGCTGCCGAGCCGAGCCTGGTCCTCAGCCCGCAAAGCGGCGCGTGGGACTGGTCCCAATCCGGAGCGATGAGCCTGCGCATTCAAAGTGCCATGGATTGGGCGCTGACCCTCTACGTCAAGGTGCAGAGCGCTGATGGCAAGACCCTGGTCAGCCGCATCGACCTGCCTGCCGGCCCGGCGCAGACCCTGCTGGTTCCGCTGCAGGCCAACTCACCGTTGAGCCAGGGCATGAAGGCCGGCCCGCCGATGCCTATCACCGTGGACGGCCAGCGCGTATTGCTGGCCAGCAGTGCGGGGGAGATCGACCGCAGCCAGGTGGTGTCGGTAACCCTCTCGATGATCAAACCCAACGCCGCCCAGAGCATTTTGCTGGAGCGCTTTGGCGTGCAGGACAGCGAGCCGGTGATCAAGGCCGCCTACAGCGAACTGGTGGATGCCTATGGCCAGTCCACCCGCGCGCGCTGGCCGGAAAAGGTCAGCAGCGACGACCAACTCAAGGCCGCTGCCGCCAAGGAGCAACAACAGCTCAAGGGGTGGCTGGCAGAGCGGGATAAATCTTCACTGGATCAATACGGCGGCTGGAACAAAGGCCCGGCGTTCGAGGCCAGTGGGTTTTTCCGCACCGAGAAGCGCGACGGCCGCTGGTACCTGGTAACCCCGCTGGGCCATCCGTTCTACTCGTTGGGCGTCAACACCGTCGCCCCGGATAACAATCAGACCTACGTCGCCGGGCGCGAGTGGATGTTTGCAGCCTTGCCCAAGGCCGGTGAGCCCTTCGACAAGTATTACGGCAGCGCCGACAACCGCACCGGCAACGGCGCAGGCGAGGGTCGCAGTTTTGGCGCCGGGCGTTGGTATGACTTCTACGGCGCCAACCTGGAACGCACCTACGGCACCGAAGGTTTCGACCAGAAACGCTGGGTGAGCCACACCCTCGACCGCCTGCAAGCCTGGGGTTTCAACACCGTGGGTAACTGGAGCGACGAAAGCCTGGCCACCGCTGATCGCGTGCCCTACACCTTGCCGCTGTCGATCGTGGGCGATTACGCCAGCATCAGCACCGGCACCGACTGGTGGGGTGGCATGCCCGACCCGTTCGACCCGCGCTTCGCCATGGCCACCGAACGTGCCGTGGCCATTGCGGCCCGCGATCACCGTGACGACCCGTGGCTGATCGGCTACTTCGCCGACAACGAGCTGGCCTGGGCCGGTCCGGGTGGCGATCCAAAATCGCGCTACGCCTTGGCCTACGGCACATTGCGCATGACCACCGACGTGCCGGCCAAGCGCGCGTTCCTCAAGCAATTGCGCGACAAATACCGCAATGAAGAAGGCCTCTCGAAAGCCTGGGGCATTCACCTGGCAGGCTGGGAACTGATGGAAGACCCAGGTTTCGAGCCGCCGATGCCGAACCCCGAACACCCGGAAATCGAGGCTGACTTCAAGTATTTCCAGAAGACCTTCGCCGATGCGTATTTCAAGACCATCTCCGACTCGCTCAAATGGCATGCGCCTAACCAACTGTTGCTGGGCGGGCGTTATGCGGTGAGCACGCCGGAGGCCGTGGCGTCCTGCGCGCAGTACTGCGACGTGCTGAGTTTCAACATGTACACCCTCAAACCCCAGGACGGTTATGACTTCGCCGCCCTGCGCGTGCTGGACAAGCCGGTGTTGATCACCGAATTCAACTTTGGCTCTGCGGACCGTGGGCCGTTCTGGGGCGGTGTGACGCAACTGGCCAGGGAAGAAGACCGTGGCGCGGCGTACGCTAATTTCCTCAAGCAGGCCATGGCGGAACCGTCGATTGTCGGCGTGCATTGGTTCCAGTATCTGGACCAGCCGGTTACGGGGCGCCTGCTGGACGGTGAGAACGGTCATTTCGGTCTGGTGGGGATCACTGATGTACCTTTCCAGGGCTTTGTCGACAGCGTGCGCAAGAGCAACCTGGCGGCCGTCGACCAGTTGGGCAAAGAGGCCGAAAAGGCCAAGGCGGCCAACGCTGCGCGTGAGGCCGAGGGCAAGCAGGCCGGGCATGACGGCAAAGGCCCGGGGCAGGGCGCCGGGCATGCCGGTGGGCACTCTGGAAATGGCCATTGATTGAGCGTTGACGGGTTCACAAAACCCACAAGGGCTGGAACAATGGCGGCCACTTTTTACGGTATTTTCCGAGGGGGCTTAGGTGCAGATTCAGGGTCATTACGAGCTCCAGTTCGAAGCGGTGCGCGAAGGGTTCGCAGCGTTGTTCGATGACCCACAGGAGCGTGGTGCCGGGCTGTGTATCCAGATCGGTGGCGAAACGGTCGTCGACCTGTGGGCTGGTACCGCCGACAAGGACGGAGCCGAGGCCTGGCACAGCGATACCATCGTCAACCTGTTCTCCTGCACCAAGACCTTTACTGCCGTTACGGCCCTGCAATTGGTGGCCGAAGGCAAGCTGCAACTCGACGCGCCCGTGGCCAACTACTGGCCGGAGTTTGCAGCGGCGGGCAAAGAGGCCATCACCCTGCGCCAGCTGCTCTGCCACCAGGCCGGGTTGCCGGCGATCCGCGAAATGCTGCCCACCGAAGCCCTGTACGACTGGCAACTGATGGTCGACACCCTGGCGGCCGAGGCCCCGTGGTGGACGCCCGGCGAAGGCCATGGTTACGAGGCCATCACCTATGGCTGGCTGGTGGGCGAATTGCTGCGCCGTGCCGACGGGCGGGGCCCGGGGGAGTCCATCGTGGCGCGAGTGGCGCGGCCCTTGGGGCTGGACTTCCACGTGGGGCTGGCGGACGAAGAGTTTCATCGTGTTGCACATATAGCGCGCAGCAAAGGCAATATGGGCGATGAGGCGGCTCAACGGTTACTTCAAGTAATGATGCGCGAGCCCACGGCCATGACTACGCGGGCATTTGCCAATCCACCGTCTATTCTGACGAGCACTAATAAACCCGAATGGCGGCGCATGCAGCAGCCAGCGGCAAATGGTCACGGTAATGCCCGCAGCCTGGCCGGTTTTTATAGCGGTTTGTTGGACGGTAGTTTGCTGGAAAGCGACATGCTCGAACAATTGACCCGCGAACACAGTATGGGGCCGGATAAAACCTTATTGACCCAAACCCGTTTCGGCCTTGGCTGCATGTTGGATCAACCGCAATTGCCCAATGCCACCTTCGGCCTTGGCCCGCGTGCGTTTGGCCATCCCGGGGCGGGCGGTTCGGTCGGTTTTGCCGACCCTGAACATGATGTAGCGTTTGGTTTTGTGACTAATACACTGGGGCCTTATGTACTTATGGACCCACGTGCACAGAAGTTGGTCGGAATATTGGCCGGTTGTCTGTAAACCCCTTGCTGTTTCACGTTTTTTTGTTACAAAGGCAACTATAAGAAGACGCTGAGCGAAATGATGTAACTTTAATGTTCAGTAAGCGTCTGTTTAACGGGTCATCCAGACCCCCTGGTTTTTTCTCATTTTGTGGATATCTCATGTTATCGAACAAGTCCTTGGCACTGGCGCTGTGCCTCACTATTACTGGCTGCGCACAAACTCCACAAAATGATGCCGAAGGTGGGCATTGGTGGTCATTTGGATCTGATAAGGCTGCTACCAAGGACGCAGTGACCCAAACCGACGCCAAGCCGGATGCCAAGCCGGCTGCTGGCGCCAAGCCTGCTGCGCCCGTCGCTGCCGCTGCCGCACCGGCTCCTGCAGCCGCCGCGCCAGCCCCCGTCGCCAAGGCGGATACCGGCTCCAGCTGGTGGCCGTTCTCCTCCAAGAGCGCCGACGACAAGGCGGCCGACGCCAAGGCTGACCTGAAAGCCGACCTCAAGGCTGCGACTCCAGCGCCGTCGCCAGCCGCCGCGCCGGAGGTTGCCAAGACCGACACCGAGACCCACTGGTGGTGGCCGTTCGAAAGCAAGCCAAAGCCACTGGCCAAGGTCGATGTGACCAACGTGCCAATGCCTGATCCGAAAATCACCCAAGCCTGGCTGGACGACTACGAGCCGCGCCTGCGTGCTGCCATCAAGGACAGCAACCTGCAATTGGAGCGCCGCGAAAACGTACTGGTCGTGATCGCCCCGGTGGATGGTTCCTACAACCCGAAACGCCCGGCGATGTTGCTGCCGGTGACCCTGGGCCCGTTCACTCGTGTAGCCAAGGCCGTTGAAGGCGACCCGAAAACCGCCGTACTGGTTCTGGGCCACGTCGACACCAATGGCGCGGAGCCGGTGAGTCAAGCCCTGACCAAGGAGCGTGCGCAGTCCATCGCGTCGATTTTCAGCCTTAGCGGCTTGAAGCAGGATCGCCTGATGCTGCGTGGCATGGGTGACCTGATGCCGCGTGCGGCCAACGACAGCACCCAGGGCCGCGCACTGAACCGTCGCATGGAAATCCTGTTCACCCAGCGCACTACGATGCTCGCCCTGCTGAACAAATACAGCTCGGGCAAACCGCCAGTGGCTGAAATGGTCGCGGTACAAACGGCGCCAGCGCCGGTTCCGGCTCCCGCTGCGAAGAAAGCGGCTCCCGCGAAAAAGGCTCCGGCCAAGAAAGCCGCTGCCAAGCCTGCCGCCAAAAAAGCGCCGGCCAAACCCGCCGCGAAGAAACCGGCTCCAGCCAAGGCTGCTGCACCGGCTGCGAACGACCAGGCGAAAAACTGATCTGTTGAAGCACAAGGATAAAGTCGCATGACCCAGGCACTGGCTGATATGCGCCGTGACTACACACGGGACGGTTTGAGCGAGGCCCAGGCCCCGGATGAACCGTTTGCGTTGTTCCACCAGTGGTTTGCCGATGCGGTGAAAACCGAGCAGCCACCGGTGGAAGCCAATGCCATGACCCTGGCGACGGTCGACCCCGAAGGTCGCCCGCACTGTCGCATCCTGTTGCTCAAGGGGCTGGATGCGCAGGGCTTTACCTTCTTCACCAACTATCAGAGTGCCAAGGGTGAACAGCTCGCGGCACGGCCCTTCGCGGCCATGACTTTCTTCTGGCCGACCCTGGAGCGCCAGGTGCGTATCGAGGGGCGGGTGGTCAAGGTCACGCCTGAAGAGTCGGACGCGTATTACCAGGTGCGTCCCTTGGGCAGCCGCCTGGGGGCCTGGGCGTCGCCGCAGAGCAAGGTCATCCGTGACCGTGAAGAACTGCAGGACTTGCTCAAGGCAACCGAGCAGCGTTTCAGTGATACCCAGCCCGATTGCCCCGAGCATTGGGGCGGCTACCGTTTGCTGCCTGAGCGCATCGAGTTCTGGCAAGGCCGCGCCAGCCGCCTGCATGACCGCCTGAACTATCGCCTGCAAGCGGGCGAGTGGACACGCGAGCGCCTGGCGCCCTGAGCCTCACCTTTCGTCACCTCACCTGAATAATGTCCGCAGGCCCGGCGTCTTTATCAAGAGGCTTCGGGTTGTTGATTGCGGACAACTCCACCGGCAAGCGTATGCGTGACACTTCTTGGTACAAGGAGAGTGCTACCGTTCGTCGAGTTTTCTGGTAAGGGCAGTCTGTACTAGGGCTGAATGAAAGCAATTTTCTGCCGTGCTTGCCGTGACAGGCGCCAAGCCGCAGCGTCTAATGAATACCTGTCCTTTGGAGTTGATGCTATGCGTAAGTCCGTTTTACTAGTTGCCTGCTTTACCACCCTGTCGTTGCTGTTGGGTGGCTGCGCCTCGAGTCTGACCGGCGACTCGTACTCCCGTGACGAAGCGCGTCGTGTACAGACCGTTCGCATGGGTACCATTGAATCCCTGCGTCCGGTGAAAATCGAAGGCACCAAGACCCCAATCGGCGGCGCTGCTGGCGCAGTCATCGGCGGCGTTGGCGGCAGCGCCATCGGCGGCGGTCGTGGCAGCATTGTCACTGCCGTGATCGGCGCCGTCGCTGGCGGCCTGCTGGGCTCGGCCACCGAAGAAGGCCTGACCCGCACCCAAGGCGTTGAAATCACCGTTCGCGAAGACGACGGCAGCATGCGCGCCTACGTGCAAGCGGTTGAAGAGAACGAGATCTTCCGCATTGGTGACCGCGTTCGCATCATGACCGTTAACGGCACCAGCCGCGTGACTCGCTAAGCGTCGGTTGTAGAAACACAAAACCCCCAACCAGGTGACTGGTTGGGGGTTTTTTTATTACGTGGGGCAAGGTTGGCTGAGCATTAGAGTTGAAGTGAAAGCGCTTTCGTATGGACTAAAAATGCAGGCAATAAAAAACCGCCTTAGTAGGGCGGTTCTTTATTGCAATCCCAGTTCTGGTTGGGCTTGCATACTCACAGGACGCGATGACATGGGCGAGATACTAATGCTGCTTAAAGTGTCACGCAAGGCTCATTGAGGGGAGGTGAGCATGATTTATGAGATTTCCTTTACCGGATTTTTCTGCAAAAGACGGTAATAAACTTTAAGCGCAATTCACTGCATTCAACAGCGCTTGGTCACACCTTTGGCTCTGCGCCCCGTTAGTATCAACGCCGTTCCACGTTTGTCACTTTGCAGATTGACTGGGTCAACGCCGAAGTTTTCGGACCAACCGCCACGGGCTAGTAATCCGTGCCGGATTGATGCGGGTGGCCCATCAACCCAGCCACCTCAAAGGACGCGATGACAGCATCCGAAGGCGCGCATGTTCCGGTAAGTACGCTGGAGGTAAGGCCCAACATTTGGAGGGCCGAGTATGTCGAAGTTTGCACGACGTACGTGGAACCTCGTAGTGAACGCCTTGCGTGTGTACCACGTGTGGGTGTTCCTGCGGGACAGCTTCGATGACCTGTAGGGTCTAAGAAGTGGAGCCGTCTCGGTTTAAACCGAGACGGCTTTTTGGTTTTTCAGGCTGCCCTCAGATCTGGAAGTGCTTCACCAGGGTGTTCAACTCATGGGCCAGGCTTGCCAGGGACTGCGACGCAGCTGTCGTTTGGGTCGAGCCTTCCGCAGACTGAACCGACAACTGCTGAATGTTCAGCAAATTGCGGTCAACCGCCCGGGCCACATCAGCTTGCTCAGCCGCCGCTGTGGTGATGACCAGGTTGCGGTCATTGATCTCATCGTTGGCCGCCAGGATATCCGCCAGCGCTTTCTGCGCCAGTTCGGCCAGCGCCAGGGTTTGCTCGGTCATGGTGCTGCTGTCGAGCATGGTGTTGACGGTGCTGGCGGTGTTGGTCTGGATGCTGCCGATCATCTGTTCGATTACCTGGGTCGACTGGGCGGTGCGATGGGCCAGGGCTCGTACCTCATCGGCAACCACGGCAAACCCGCGGCCCGCATCGCCCGCGCGCGCGGCTTCGATGGCTGCGTTCAGCGCCAGCAGGTTGGTTTGCTCGGCAATCGTGCGGATCACATCGAGGACCTTGCCGATCCCCTTGGCCTGCTCGGCAAGGCCGCCTACTTGGCCGGAGCTGAGTTCAACACCACGGGTCAGGGCCTGGATTGCGTTCAGCGCTTCGACCATGCGTTGCTGGCCTTTCAAGGCAATGCTTCGCGACTCCTGGGACAGGTCGGAGGTGGACGCCGCATTTCTCGCCACTTCCTCAATCGCCGTGGTCATCTCGGTGACGGCAGTAGCGGCCTGTTCGATTTCGCCATGTTGCTGCTGCAGGTCACGGCTACCTTCGGCAGTGACGGCATTGAGCTCTTCGGCCGCCGCCGCCAGTTGGCTGGACGAGCCGGTGATCTGCCGCAGGGTCTGTACCAGGTTGTTGCGCATGACCTCCTGGGCCCTGAGCAAGCGCGTGGCTTCATCGTTGCCGGTCGGGTTGATGGGCTGGGTGAGATCGCCTTTTGCGATAGTTTCTGCCACCTGTACGGCCTCTATGATCGGGCCGGTAATGCTGCGGGTCAGCAACCAGGCCACCAGCACCGTGCCGCCACTCACCAACAGGATCACGAGCGTGATACCACCCACCGCATGTTGGTAAGCACCGACGGACGTCATGCCGGCCTGTTCTGCGCCCTTGTTGGCAAGGTCGATCAGTTGGTCGAAGTTCTTGGTCATCTGCTCATAGCTTTCTCGAATGCTGTTGAGAAAGTCCCGCGCGCCGGTTTTATCGCCTGAGCGCGAGCGCTTGAGCATCTCGGTATGGTTTTTCGCATACGCCTCGAGGCTCTGGTTGAACACCTCGAGCCGTGATTTTTCCTCCGGTGTACGCAACAGCGCCGCGTACTGGGTCAACTGCTCCTTGACCGCCTTGAGGCGACCTGCGGACTTGTCTTCGTAGGTCTGCATGTCGGCATCGCTGGACGACAGGATGTGCGCCATTTCACCCAGGCGGAAACGGTCGAGCGATGCGTTGGCCAAGGCCAGGATCCTGACGCGCTGCATCCAATTGTTCTGGATGTCGGCCGCCTGGGACTGGACTTCGCCGATCTGCTTGAGCGCAAACAGGCCGAGAAACACACTCAGTGACGCAATGGCGGCGAAGCCGATGAAGGCTCTGGCTGCGATTCTTATATTTCTCAGGAACATGGGGTTTACGCTCGGTCTGAAAACGCGTTGAGGAGCAGGGGCGGGCGGGCGTCCTGGGCCAGGACAGTCGTGGCACCACACCAGCTAGTCGGCGGTGAGCGTGAAGTCTTTAGGGTGCGCGGGGGCGGGAGGGCAAGTTTCATGTTGGGGGGGGAGCGGAAAAAGAAAAACCTCAACCGGGTGAGCGGTTGAGGTTTCTTGTGTGAGGTGTTTTGGGCCTCAGGTGAACATTTCTATGTCGTCCATGGCGTTATTCACTGCAGCCGACAACGAGGGGGATCTGCGTCTTGCTCGTTCGAACGCTGGTGTGATTTTCGCCATATCTACCGCGCCGAATCGACGTGCTATGTGACCGATCGCTACGATAGCCGCTGCCGAAAAGCTATCGTCAGGATGGTCGATGAACTGGAGGCAAGTGTGCTCCGCCCACTCTCCATTCAGCTCATTAAGCCCAATGGATATCAGGGCTTCTGTCACTTTATTCACGTCCGATGTTGCTAGATAACGTACTGCCTCATCGTGTTCCAAATCTGGATCGTGATATTGCATCTTTATTTTTCCTCCCTGGAACTCTTCCGTTTTCAGGCCATGGGGCTTGGCTGAATTGTGTTTGCTAGATAACGAAGCCCGACGGGTTAGTCGGGCTCATGACGTTATGGCAACCAGAAAGGCCGGGATGTAGGTCGCGTCCGGGGGGCAGGAAGGAATTGGAGGAATTCAGGAGCCGGATGTCCGGCTCCTGAGCAGGCTCAAGCTTTCTTGCGACTCGCCATCGCCGTGACCGCATACCCAATGCACGCTGCCAGGATAGAACCGGTCAGGATGCCCATACGGTCTTCCCCGGCGAACTCACTGACACCCGGCACAAACGCCAGGGAGCCGACGAACAGGCTCATGGTGAAGCCGATACCACACAGGATCGCCACGCCGAAGACCTGGCCCCAGTTGGCGCCCGAGGGCAGGGCGGAGAGGCCGGTTTTCACGGCTATCCAGGTGAGGCCGAACACGCCGACGGTCTTGCCGATCAGCAGGCCGGCGGCGATGCCCATCGGTACGTGGTGGGTGAAGCTGTCCAGGCTGACGCCGGTCAGCGAGACACCGGCGTTGGCGAAGGCGAACAGCGGCAGGATGCCATAGGCCACCCAGGGGTGCAGGGCGTGTTCAAGGGTCAACAACGGCGAAGGCTCGGCATTCTTGGTGCGCATCGGGATGCAGAATGCCAGGGTTACGCCAGCCAGCGTGGCGTGCACGCCACTCTTGAGCACGCAGACCCACAGGATCAGGCCGATGATCAGGTAGGGGCCGAGCTTGATCACGCCAAGGCGGTTCATCGCGATCAAGGCAGTCAGGCACGCCGCTGCGCCGGCGAGCGAGGCACCAGACAGGTCAGTGGAATAGAACAGGGCAATGACGATGATCGCGCCCAGGTCATCAATGATGGCCAGGGTCATCAGGAACAGTTTCAGCGATACCGGCACGCGCTTGCCCAACAGGGCCAGTACGCCCAGGGCGAACGCGATGTCCGTGGCCATGGGGATCGCCCAGCCGGCCAGTGCGGCTGAATTGCCTTTGTTCAGCGCCCAGTAGATCAAGGCGGGTACCACCATGCCGCCGATGGCTGCGGCACCGGGCAGCACCACTTGCGAAGGCTTGGACAGGTGACCGTCGAGCAGCTCGCGTTTGACCTCCAGGCCGATCAGCAGGAAGAACAACGCCATCAGGCCGTCGTTGATCCACAGCAGGGCGGGCTTGGCGATTTTCAGGGCGCCCACCTGGGCCACCACCGGTACGTCGAGGAAGGCGTTGTAGAGGTGCGACAACGGAGAGTTGTTGATGATCAGCGCCAGGGCGGCAGCAGCGATCAACAACAGACCGCTGGCGGCTTCCAGCTGGAAGAAACGGGTGAAAGTGCTACGCAGAGGCACGGGATGCTCTCCAATCCAGGTTCAATAGGTGGGTACCCTAACCCGTACCGTTAGTTGTTAAAACAAAAGTTATATTCTTATTTGTTATAAGCGATGGCCCGGGGAGGCGTTGCGCCAAAGCCTAGCAATTGTGTGTCCAATTGAGTCGTCACTGTATCTGTGTGCAGTGTAGGAAACCCCCTAAGATTGTGGATGAAATCCTTAGAGACTCACCTTATGAGCGACCAACGTACCTGGGCCCGCGAAGCCATTCGCATTATTGAAGCGGACTTTCAGCGTAGCGCCGACACGCATCTGATCCCTTTGCCATTGCCGGGGTTGCCGGGTATCGAGTTGTACTTCAAGGATGAGTCCAGCCACCCCACCGGCAGCCTCAAGCATCGGCTGGCCCGCTCGCTGTTTCTGTATGCGCTGTGCAACGGCTGGCTGAAGCCAGGTGCGCCGGTGATCGAGGCGTCCAGTGGCTCCACGGCAATCTCGGAAGCCTACTTTGCGCGCCTGCTTGGCCTGCCGTTTATCGCCGTGATGCCGGCCACCACGTCCCAGGAAAAGATCGCCCAGATTGCTTTTTACGGTGGCAAGAGCCACTTGGTATTGGACCCGACACAGATCTACGCCGAATCCGAACGCCTGGCCAAGGAAAGTGGCGGTCACTTCATGGACCAGTTCACCTACGCCGAGCGGGCGACCGACTGGCGGGCGAACAACAACATCGCCGAGTCGATCTTCCAGCAGATGCGATTCGAACATTACCCCGAACCGAGTTGGTTGATCTCCAGCCCGGGCACGGGCGGCACCACCGCGACCCTGGGGCGCTACGTACGCTACCGCCAGCATTGCACCCGCGTGCTCTGCGCGGACGCCGAGCGTTCCGTGTTCTTTGACTTCTACCAAAGCGGCGACGCCAGCTTGCGCCTGGATTGCGGTTCTCGCATCGAAGGCATTGGCCGGCCACGGGTTGAGGCGTCGTTTCTGCCTAAGGTGATCGACGCGATGGTCAAGGTGCCGGATGCTTTATCGCTGGCAGCCATGCATTACCTGGCCGAGCGCTTGGGTCGACGGGTCGGGGGCAGCAGCGGGACTAACCTGATTGGCGCTTTGGTGGCTGCGCAACAGATGAAAGCGGCAGGGGAGTCAGGGTCGATCGTGGCGATCTTGTGTGATGGGGGCGAGCGGTATGCCACCACCTACTACGATCAGGCGTGGCTTAAAGCACAGGGCTATGAGTTGGAGGGTTTGATCACTGCCGTTGCGGCCAGTGTCGAGCGCGGCGAGCCGTTGCCGGACAACATTCTGCGCGCCAACATCTGAACCTGTAGGAGCCCGGCTTGCCGGCGATGAAGTCACCCACCAACTGTGCTGGTGCCTCGTAGTTGCTGCCACCGAGGATGTAGGCGTGGG
>NZ_JBWKRS010000054.1:0-29079 GCF_059419385.1 Pseudomonas sp. GW821-FHT05H12
GGCGGCGGCCCCCCAAATCACTGTCGGATTACGGGCACACCGAGCGTGAGCGAGGTGCCGAGTGTTGGGGCAAGAGCCCTTTGCTTACTTTGGGCTGGGCCGGCATTCCGGCTTTTCCAAAGTGAGCCGCCGTAAGGGCGGAACCATAAGCTGTCATTACCGAAGAAACGGATATGTACTCCGACCAAAAAGCTCCAGCGCCCTACACATAGCCATCGCCGGCAAGCCGGCTCCTACCAGCCAGATCCTGATGAGGCAATGCTATCGCCTTCGGGAGCAAGCCCCCTCCCACAGGTTCGGTACACCCTCCAACGTTGTAGGCAAGCCAAAGGCCGCTCAAACAATCCATGGGAACTTTGCCAGGAAATAACCGCCTGAATCCGGTAGGCTCACCCTTTTTACTCAAGGAGTTACTCCCCATGGCCAAAGCCACCGCCCGTCACATCCTCGTTTCCACTGAAGACAAGTGCAACGAACTCAAGGCCCAAATCGAAGGCGGCGCCGATTTCGCAGAGATCGCCAAAGCCAACTCCAGCTGCCCTTCCAGCCGCGACGGCGGCAACCTGGGTTCGTTCGGTCCAGGCCAGATGGTCAAGGAATTCGACACCGTCGTGTTCAGCGCCCCGGTCAACACCGTGCAAGGCCCGGTGAAAACCCAGTTCGGTTACCACCTGCTGGAAGTCACCAGCCGCCAGGACTGATCCTGTCTGCATTGATGCTATAAACAACGGCCCGCCCTCTGGTGGGCCGTTGTGCATGTGATGACTGGCGACGCTCACGCCGTTAGCGTACAAATCCTTATTCCTGTTCACCCGGCGCTCAAGGCTGATAATGCGATTGGCTTTTTCCATCCCCCTGCTCAGCTCTGCCCTGGCCCTGCTGTTGGCCAGTTCGGCCGTGATCGCGGCCCCGCAGACTTACCTCACGGTATACGGCGAACCGGCCAAGTACCCCGCCGGTTTCACCCATTTCGACTATGCCAACCCCAACGCCCCCAAGGGCGGCAGCCTCAAGCGCTCCGCCATCGAGATCGGGCGTTTCGACCACGTGCTGCCGTATATCGACAAAGGCATCGGCGTGTCCCAGGTCGACGGCTGGCTGTATGCGCCCCTGGCCCAACGCTCCCTGGATGAGCCCTACACGGTGTACGGCCTGGTGGCCGAAAAAATGGAACGCGCCGACGACGGCCTGTCGCTGCGCTTCTACCTGAACCCCAAGGCACGCTTTGCCGACGGCACGCCCATCACCGCCGAAGACGTGCGCTACAGTTTCGACCTGTTGATGACCCAGGGCAGCCTGCGTTTCCGCACGCTGTTCGCCGACGTCAAGCACGTCGAGGTCGAAGGCGAGCGCCAGGTCCGCTTCGATTTTTCCAGCAACGAGAACCGCACCCTGCCCCTGGATATCGCCACCCTGCCGGTGTTCCCCGAGCACTGGTGGAAAACCCGCGACTTCGCCAACGGCGGCGGCTATGAAGCCCCCCTCGGCAGTGGCCCCTACACGATCAGCAAGATCGATTCCGGCAGCACCATCACCTTCACCCGCGACCCCAACTGGTGGGGCAAGGACCTGCCCGTCAGCCGTGGCCTGTACAACTTCGACCACCTGAGCCTGGAGTACTTCGGCGACACTGAAGTGGCGCGCCAGGTGATCCGTGGCGGCGCCTACGACTTCAACCGCGAGTTCTCCGCCACCGGCTATTCCATCGGCTACAACGGCCCGGCCCTCGATGATGGCCGCCTGCAACGCGACCACCTGGCCAAAGAGATGCCGCAGCCGGCCCAGGGTTATGTGTTCAACGTGCAAAAACCGATGTTCAAGGACCGCCGCGTGCGCCAGGCCCTGGCGATGCTGTGGGACTTCGAGTGGGCCAACCGGCAGATGATGCGCAATATGTACATCCGCCAGCAGAGTTTCTTCTCCAACAGCCCGCTGGCTGCCAGCCAACTGCCGACCAAAGAAGAGTTGGCCATCCTCGAACCGCTGCGCGGGAAGATCCCCGACGAGGTGTTCACCCAGGTGTTCAAGGCGCCCGTCACTGACGGCAGCGGCATGATTCGCGATAAACAATTGCAAGCCCTGGCGCTGCTGGAGCAGGCCGGCTGGAAACCCAAGGGCGACAGATTGGTGAACGCCGACGGCGAGCCGCTGGAGTTCACCTTCCTCAATGCCCAGGCCGGCATGGAACGCCTGTTGCTGCCGTACAAACGCAACCTGGCACAGATCGGCATCACCCTGAATATCCGCCGCATCGACTCGTCGCAATACGTGAACCGGATCATGGCGCGTGACTACGACATGATCGTCATCGGTTTCCCGGTCACCACTTCGCCGGGCATGGAGCTGTACAACTACTTCGGCTCGGCGGCCGCTTATGACCCGGGCGCCAACAACTACATGGTGCTCAAGGATCCGGCCGTCGACAGCTTGATCCAGGGCCTGGTCAAGGCCAACACCCAGGCGCAGATGCTCACCTACGCCCATGCGTTGGACCGGGTGCTGCAATGGAATTACCTGTGGATTCCCAACTACTACCCACCCGGCACCTCCGCTGCCTGGTGGAACCGCTTCGGTCGCCCGGCCGTTGAAGCCAAGAACGACGAAGCCCTGGAAACCTGGTGGGAAATCAGCCCAGTGCCGCTGACCAATGAACAGATGCAAGCCGAGCTGAAAAAACGCGGAGGGCCCCGCTGATGTTTGCCTATATCGTGCGGCGTTTGCTGCTGATCATCCCGACGCTGGTGATCATCCTGCTGGTGAATTTCGTGATCGTGCAGGCCGCTCCCGGCGGCCCGGTGGAACAGGCCATCGCCCACCTGCAAGGGATCGGCGGCGGTGGCGTCGGCGGCTCCGGCGGGGACGGTGCCGGCACGGGGTCCCGCGCCAGCCGTGGCCTGGACCCGAAACTGATCGAGGACATCAAAAAACAATACGGCTTCGACAAGCCGGCACCAGAGCGCCTGTGGCTGATGCTCAAAAGCTACGCAAAGCTGGATTTCGGCAACAGCTTCTTTCGCGGCAAGACGGTGATCGACCTGATCCTGGAAAAAATGCCCGTCACCATCTCCCTCGGCCTGTGGGCCACCTTGATCACCTACCTGGTGTCGATCCCGTTGGGTATCCGCAAGGCGGTACGCCATGGCAGCAGCTTTGACGTGTGGAGCAGCACCGCCATCGTGATCGGCTACGCGATGCCGGCGTTTCTGTTTGCGATGTTCCTGATCGTGGTGTTTGCCGGTGGCACGTCGTTGAACTGGTTCCCCGTGCGCGGGCTGGTCTCGGAAAACTTCGAAGAACTGAGCACCGTGGGCAAGGTCGCCGACTACTTCTGGCACCTGGTATTGCCGGTAACGTCGCTGGTCATCGGCGGGTTTGCGACCTTGACCATCCTCACCAAAAACTCGTTCCTCAATGAAATCACGCGCCAGTACGTGGTGACCGCCCGCGCCAAAGGCTTGAGTGAGCGCCGTGTGCTTTATGGCCATGTGTTTCGCAACGCCATGCTGCTGGTGATTTCCGGCATTCCCCAGGCGTTTATCGCGGTGTTCTTCGCCGGCTCCTTGCTGATCGAGGTGATCTTTTCCCTTGATGGTCTGGGGCGCATGAGCTACGAGGCCGCCCTCTCCCGGGATTATCCGGTGGTGTTCGGCTCGCTGTTTATCTTCACGTTGTTCGGCCTCTTGATCAAACTCATCGGTGACCTCTGCTACACCCTGGTGGACCCGCGTATCGACTTCGCCGCGAGGAACGCCTGATGCTCAATTTGTCTCCTGTGGCGCGTCGGCGTTTCGAGCGGTTCAAGAAGAATCGTCGCGGCTGGTGGTCGCTGTGGATGTTCATCGGCCTGTTTATCCTGACCCTGGGCGGCGAGCTGATCGCCAATGACAAACCCCTGGTGCTGAGTTTCAAGAACGAGCTGTATTTCCCGGTGTTCAAGCGCTACACCGAGCAGCAGTTCGGCGGGCAGCTGCCATTCCAGGCCGACTACCGCAGTGACTACGTGAAAAAGCTGATCGAACACGACGGCGGCTGGATGTTGTTCCCGCCGATCCCCTTCAGTGAAGACACGCCCAACTACGAACTGACCCGCCCTGCCCCCAGCCCGCCGTCGGCGGTGAACTGGCTGGGCACCGATGACCAGTCGCGGGATGTGCTGGCGCGGGTGATCTTCGGTGCGCGGGTGTCGATCCTGTTTGCCCTGGCACTCACCGCCATCAGCGCCGCCATCGGTATCGCGGCCGGCGCGCTGCAAGGCTATTACGGCGGCTGGGTGGACTTGCTCGGCCAGCGCGTACTGGAAGTGTGGTCTGGGCTGCCGGTGCTGTACCTGTTGATCATCCTGTCGGGGTTCGTGGAACCCAACTTCTGGTGGCTGCTGGGGATCATGGCGCTGTTCTCCTGGCTGGCCCTGGTGGACGTGGTGCGCGCCGAGTTCCTGCGCGGGCGCAACCTGGAATACGTCAAGGCGGCACGGGCCCTGGGCCTGGGCGATGACAAGATCATCCGCCGGCACATCCTGCCCAATGCCATGACCGCCACCTTGAGTTACCTGCCGTTCATCTTGACCGGGGCGATCTCTACCCTGAGCGCCCTGGATTTCCTTGGCTTTGGCATGCCCGCCGGCAGCGCGTCCCTGGGTGAACTGATCGCCCAGGGCAAACAGAACCTGCAGGCGCCCTGGCTGGGCTTGACGGCGTTCTTCACACTGGCGCTGATCCTGTCGCTGCTGGTTTTTATCGGCGAGGCATTACGTGATGCCTTCGACCCACGCTCATGAGTGACCGCCTATGAACCTGATCGAAATACGCGACCTCAGCGTCGCCTTCAGCGGCCAGACCGTGGTGCGGGACCTGTGCCTGGACGTGCGCCCCGGCGAGTGCCTGGCGCTGGTGGGCGAGTCCGGCTCGGGCAAGTCGGTGACGGCCCACTCGATTCTGCAGTTACTGCCGGAAGCCGGCACTGCAACCACCGGCTCCATCAAGTACCGCGGCCAGGAGTTGGTCGGTGCGTCAACGGCCACCTTGCAGAAGCTGCGGGGCAACCGCATTGCGATGATCTTCCAGGAGCCGATGACGTCCCTGAACCCCTTGCACAGCATCGAAAAGCAGATCGGCGAAACCCTGCTGCTGCACAAGGGCCTGGGGGGCAAGGCCGCCCAGGCGCGCATCCTCGAACTGCTGGAACTGGTGGGCATTCAAAAACCCCAGGAACGCCTCAAGGCTTACCCGCATCAACTCTCCGGTGGCCAGCGCCAACGGGTGATGATCGCCATGGCCCTGGCATGCGAGCCGGAGTTGCTGATCGCCGACGAACCCACCACCGCGCTGGACGTGACGGTGCAGCGCAAGATCCTGCTGTTGCTCAAGTCGTTGCAGCAACGCCTGGGCATGTCGCTGCTGCTGATCAGCCATGACCTCAACCTGGTGCGCAGCATTGCCCAGCGGGTGTGCGTGATGCGCGCCGGCGAGATCGTCGAGCAAGCCGACTGCCAGGCCCTGTTCGATGCGCCGCAACACCCTTACAGCCGCCTGCTGCTGGACGCTGAACCGGCAGGCGAACCGTTGTGCAGCGACGTCCACGAGACGGTGTTGCAGGTGGACGACCTGACCGTGCAGTTCCCGTTGAGCAGCGGTTTGTTCCAGCGCAAGACCTACCTGCGCGCGGTGGATGGCATCAGCCTCAGCGTGCAGCGTGGCAAGACCCTGGGGATTGTCGGCGAGTCCGGCTCGGGCAAGTCCACCCTCGGCCAGGCGATCCTGCGCCTGCTGGATTCCACCGGCAGCATCCGTTTCCAGGGCGAGGCCCTCGACCCGCTGAACCACCAG
Organism: Pseudomonas sp. GW821-FHT05H12; assembly: GCF_059419385.1. Lineage (NCBI taxonomy): Bacteria > Pseudomonadati > Pseudomonadota > Gammaproteobacteria > Pseudomonadales > Pseudomonadaceae > Pseudomonas > Pseudomonas sp. GW821-FHT05H12. The sequence continues at coordinate 5,826 of NZ_JBWKRS010000054.1, forward strand.
CAGATGCGCCCGTGGCGCAAGCAGATGCAGGTGGTGTTCCAAGACCCTTACGGCAGCCTCAGCCCACGCATGTCAGTGCAGCAGATCATCAGTGAGGGCCTGGAAGTGCATGCGCCGTGCAGCCTGGCCGACCGCGACGCCCAGGTGATCCAGGTGCTCAAGGATGTGGGCCTCGACCCTGAGAGCCGCCATCGCTACCCCCATGAGTTTTCCGGTGGCCAACGCCAACGCATCGCCATCGCCCGCGCCCTGGTGCTCAAACCAGCGCTGATGCTGCTGGACGAACCCACCTCGGCCCTCGACCGCACGGTGCAGAAACAAGTGGTGGCGTTGTTGCGGGAGCTGCAGGAAAAGTACGGCCTGACCTACCTGTTTATCAGCCATGACCTGGCGGTGGTGCGCGCGATGGCCCATGACATGATCGTGGTCAAGGACGGCAAGGTGGTGGAGCGTGGCGCGAGCCATACGGTGTTCGAAGCCCCGCAGCATCCGTACACCAAAGAGCTGCTGGCTGCCGCGCACATTCCCTTGTAAACGCTTGCCCCTGTGGGAGCTGGCTTGCCTGCGATAGCGGTCTATCAGTACCGAATATACCGACTGACACACCGCCATCGCCGGCAAGCCGGGCGCCTACAGGACCGTATTCCAATTTTGATTTTGTGTTGACGGCATAACTATGAACATCACCGAAAGCCTCAAGGACTACCAGCAGGTTCGCGGCCTGGCCATCCAGTCGCTGTTCGAGATCATCGAGCAGTCCAGCGAAGGCACGGTGATTGTCGATCGCGACGCCAATATCGTCTGGATGAACGAGCGCTACGCCAAGCGTTTCGGCCTCAAGAGCGCTGACGAGGCGATTGGCCAACCTTGCGAGCAGGTGATCTCCAACAGCCTGTTGCGCCAGGTGGTGCGCAGCGACCAGCCGATCCTGCTGGATATCCAGGACACGCCCAAAGGCCCGCTGGTGGTGATGCGTCTGCCAATCCACGACGATGCCGGTGCGGTGATCGGAGCGATCGGCTTTGCGTTGTTCGACGAGCTGCGCAACCTGTCGCCGTTGATCGAGCGCTACCTGAGCATGCAACAGGAACTGGCCTCGACCCGCTCGCTGCTGCGCTCACGGCAGAGCAAGTACAACTTTGCGCACTTTATTGGCACCAGCGCGGCCAGCCTTGAAGTCAAGCGTCGCGCACGGCGCAGTGCGAGTGCCGAATCGCCGGTGTTGCTGCTGGGGGAAACCGGCACCGGCAAGGAGTTGCTGGCTCAGGCGATACACGGCGCCTCACCGCGTGCGCACAAGGCTTTTGTCAGCATCAACAGCGCGGCTATCCCGGGCGATCTGCTCGAGGCCGAGTTCTTTGGCACCGCGCCCGGCGCGTTTACCGGCGCCGACCGCAAGGGCCGTCCCGGCAAGTTCCAGATCGCCCAGGGCGGTACGCTGTTTCTTGATGAGATCGGCGACATGCCCCTGCCGCTGCAAAGCAAACTCCTGCGGGTGTTGCAGGAAAAGGAGTTCGAGCCCGTGGGCTCCAACGAGATGCTGCACAGCGACGTGCGGGTGATTGCCGCCACGTCCATGGACCTGGAAGCGGCGATCAAGCGTGGCGAGTTCCGTGCCGACTTGTATTACCGGCTGAATGTACTACCCATCCACGTACCGCCCTTGCGTGAACGGCTGGAAGATATTCCGGCGCTGAGCGAGGCGATCCTGGAGGAGCTGCGCAGCCAGCATGAACTGGACCGCGAGGCCTTGGCGCTGCTGGCACAACACGCGTGGCCGGGGAACATCCGCGAGCTGCGCAATGTGCTGGAGCGTGCGGCGCTGCTCAGTGATGACCTGGTGTTGAATGCCGAGGAAATTCGCGCTGCCATCGGCACCTTCACGCCGGTGGCGCGTACGACGGTGGCGCCGGTAGAGGGCGAAAGCTTCAACGCGGCGCGGGAGCGGTTTGATCGGCAGGTCATTGCAGCGGCGTTGCAGGCCTGCGAGGGAAATGTGGTTGATGCAGCCAAGCGCTTGGGGCTTGGACGGTCGACGCTGTACAAGAAGATGGTGGCGCTGGGAATCGCCCAATCTCATTAAAGAGACATAAATCTCAATTTAAAGACAATCCAATGTGGGAGCTGGCTTGCCTGCGATAGCGGCCTGTCTGTTGGCCAATGGTCAGCTGAACCACCGCTATCGCAGGCAAGCCAGCTCCCACCCCAAAACTTCATCTGTCTCCAATTTGAGATTCTATCCAGAATCGCCATCCAAAAAATACAAAATATCTCCATATTTCAATAACTTATTATTATTGGCACGCATCTCGCTATAGCCCTCCCCACAGCAACACCCCCACAAAAATAACAATCCGATTTGGAGACACACCATGAGTGTGATCATTGCCCTGGCAGCCCTCGCGCTGTTGATGCTGGCAGCCTACCGTGGCTATAGCGTTATCCTGTTTGCCCCCATCGCCGCCCTCGGCGCTGTCCTGCTCACCGACCCGTCGGCCGTGGCGCCCGCCTTTACCGGGGTGTTCATGGAGAAGATGGTCGGTTTTATCAAACTGTATTTCCCGGTGTTCCTGCTCGGCGCGGTGTTCGGCAAGCTGATCGAGCTGTCGGGCTTTTCCCGTTCCATTGTGGCCGCAGCGATCCGCCTGCTGGGCACGCGCCAGGCCATGCTGGTGATCGTGCTGGTGTGCGCCCTGCTCACCTACGGCGGCGTGTCGCTGTTTGTGGTGGTGTTTGCGGTGTACCCGTTTGCGGCCGAGATGTTCCGCCAGAGCAACATCCCCAAGCGCCTGATCCCGGCGACCATCGCCCTCGGTGCGTTCTCGTTCACCATGGACGCCCTGCCCGGCACGCCGCAGATCCAGAACATCATCCCCAGCACCTTCTTCAACACCACCGCCTGGGCCGCGCCTTGGCTGGGCCTGATCGGCACGATCTTTGTGTTCTGCGCCGGCATGCTCTACCTCGCGCGCCAACGCAACAAGGCGCAGCGCGCCGGTGAAGGGTATGGCACCGAGCTGCGCAACGAACCGGAAACCGCCGACAACTTGGCGCTGCCCAACCCGTGGGTGGCGCTGTCGCCGCTAATTTTGGTGGGGGTGATGAACCTGCTGTTCACCCACTGGATCCCACAGTGGTACGGCAAGACCCACAGCCTCGCGCTGCCCGGCATGAGCGCGCCGGTGACCACTGAAATCGCCAAGCTCACCGCGATCTGGGCGGTGCAGGCCGCGTTGCTGGTGGGCATCTTGATGGTGCTGGTGTTCGGCTGGTCGGCCATCAAGAGCAAGCTCGCCGAAGGCAGCAAAAGCGCGGTCAGCGGTGCGCTGCTCGCGGCGATGAACACCGCCTCGGAATACGGCTTTGGTGCGGTGATCGCCTCGCTGCCGGGCTTCCTGGTGCTGGCGGACTGGCTCAAGGGCATCCCCAACCCGCTGGTCAACGAGGCGATTACCGTGACCTTGCTGGCCGGTATCACCGGTTCTGCATCCGGTGGCATGAGCATCGCCCTGGCGGCCATGTCCGAAAGCTTTATTTCGGCGGCCCATGCGGCCAATATCCCCCTTGAAGTGCTGCACCGCGTCGCGGCCATGGCCAGCGGCGGCATGGACACCCTGCCCCACAACGGCGCGGTGATCACGCTGCTGGCAGTCACCGGCCTGACGCACCGCGAAGCCTACAAGGACATTTTCGGCATCACGATCATCAAGACCCTCGCGGTGTTCGTGGTGATCGGTACTTTCTACGCCACCGGCATTGTGTGAGGTTTGTATGACGACGTTGAATGGCAAGACCGCCCTGGTCACCGGTTCCACCAGCGGCATCGGCCTGGGGATTGCCCTGAGCCTGGCCAAGGCCGGCGCCAACCTGATCCTTAACGGCTTCGGCGACGCCAGCGCGGTGATTGCCCAGGTGCAAGCCTTTGGCGGCAAGGTCGGGCACCACCCGGCCGACGTCAGCGACCCGGCGCAGATCGCCGACATGATCGCCTACGCCGAGCGTGAGTTCGGCGGCGTGGACATCCTGGTCAACAACGCCGGCATCCAGCATGTGGCGGCGGTGGAAGACTTCCCGGCCGAACGCTGGGATTCGATCATCGCGATCAACCTGTCGTCGGTGTTCCACAGCACGCGTTTGAGCCTGCCGGGCATGAAGGCCAAGGGCTGGGGGCGCATCGTCAATATCGCCTCGGTGCATGGCCAGGTCGGTTCGGTGGGCAAGGCGGCGTACGTGGCGGCCAAGCATGGCGTCATTGGGCTAACTAAAGTGGTGGGCCTGGAGACGGCCACCAGCAACGTCACCTGCAACGCCATCTGCCCGGGCTGGGTGCTGACGCCGCTGGTGCAGAAGCAGATTGATGACCGCGCGGCCAACGGCGTCGACCCGCAGCAGGCGCAGCATGATTTGCTGGCGGAGAAGCAGCCGTCGCTGGAGTTCGTGACGCCGCCACAGTTGGGTGAACTGGTGCTGTTCCTGTGCAGTGAGGCTGGCAGCCAGGTGCGGGGTGCGGCGTGGAACATTGATGGCGGTTGGTTGGCCCAATAGATCAAACACAGGAGATCGAATGTGGGAGCTGGCTTGCCTGCGATGGCGGTATATCAGAAACAAATTAGCCAACTGACACACCGCTATCGCAGGCAAGCCAGCTCCCACAATTTAGAACTGTGTTGTTAGGTAGACTTGTACAAGAACAAGAGGCAGCTTTATGTCCGACATCCTCTGGAAACCCTCCCCGGAACGCATCGCCACCACGCGCATGGATCAGTTCCGCCGCTACATCAACGACCGCCACGGCGTGCAGCTCAACGACTACCCGGCCCTGCACCACTGGAGCATCGACCAGCGCCCCGACTTCTGGCGGGCCATCGTCGCGTTCTTTGACGTGCAATTTCGCAGCCCGCCCAGTGCCGTACTGATCGAAGACGCCGAGATGCCCAGCGCCCAGTGGTTTCCCGGCGCCACCCTGAATTTTGCCGAGCACCTGCTGCGCCGTCGCGATGATCACCCCGCCGTGATAGCAATCAGCGAAGACGGCCAGCGTGAACAACTGACCTACGCCGAACTCGCCGCCCACGTGGCCGGCCTGCAACAAAGCCTGCGGGCGGCGGGTGTGGTTCAGGGCGACCGCGTCGCGGCGTGCATGCCCAACACCTGGCAAACCCTGGTGGGCATGCTCGCCACCACCAGCCTCGGGGCGATCTGGTCCTGTTCGTCGCCGGACTTCGGCACCCAGGGCGTGATCGACCGGTTCGGCCAGATCGAACCCAAGGTGCTGATCACCTGCGCGGGTTACCGCTATGCCGGCAAAGAGATCGACCAGAGCACCAAGCTCAACGAGATCCTCGAACGCTTGCCGTCTCTGGAACAGTTGCTGATCGTGCCTTACGCCCGGCCTCAGGCGCGGGTTGAGGACTATCAAACCCAGGCAACTGTCACGCTGTGGAACGACTTCTACCACACCGGCGGCGAGCCGGATTTCGTCGCCGTGCCTTTCGACCACCCGCTGTACATCCTCTATTCCAGCGGCACCACCGGGGTGCCCAAGTGCATCATCCATGGCACCGGGGGCGTGCTGCTCACCCACCTCAAGGAACACGGCCTGCACGCCGACCTGTCCCGGGACGACTGCCTGTTCTACTACACCACCTGCGGCTGGATGATGTGGAACTGGCTGGTGTCGGTGCTGGCCATTGGCGCCACGGCCGTGCTGTATGACGGTTCACCTTTCCACCCAGGGCCCGAACGCTTGATCGACCTGATTGACGCAGAAAAGATCAGCGTGTTCGGCACCAGCCCCAAGTTTCTCGCCACCCTGGAAAAGGCCGGGCTGCAACCGCGTTTGAGCCATGACCTGGGCAGCCTCAAGGGCCTGATTTCCACCGGCTCGCCGCTGTCGCCCCAGAGCTACGACTATGTGTATCGCGAGATCAAAGGTGAGCTGTGTCTGTCATCCATGTCCGGCGGTACCGATATCGTCTCCTGCTTTGTGATCGGCAACCCCGTGTTGCCGGTGCGCCGTGGCGAGATGCAGTGCAAGAGCCTGGCGATGGCCATTGAGGTCTGGGACGATCAGGGCCAACCCTTGATCGGTGAAAAAGGCGAACTGGTGTGTACCCGGCACTTCCCCGCCATGCCCATCGGCCTGTGGAACGACCCCGGCCAGCAAAAGCTGCGCGCCTCCTACTTCAGCCAGTTCCCCGGGGTCTGGGCCCAGGGCGACTACGCCGAACAACGCCCCAACGGCAGCCTGCTGATCCATGGGCGTTCCGACGCCGTGCTCAACCCCGGTGGCGTGCGCATTGGCACGGCCGAGATTTATCGCCAGGTGGAAAAGGTGCCCCAGGTACTGGAAAGCCTGGCCATCGGCCAGCGTTGGCAGGACGATGTGCGGGTGGTGCTGTTCGTGCGCCTCACCGACGGCATCGCGTTGGATGAGGCCCTGGAACAGCAGATCCGCCAGGTGATCCGCGCCAACACCACGCCACGCCACGTACCGGCAAAGATCGTTGCCGTCACGGATATCCCTCGCACCATCAGCGGCAAGATCGTCGAGTTGGCGGTGCGCAACGTGGTGCACGGCGAGCCGGTGAAAAACACCGATGCCCTGGCCAACCCGGAGGCGCTCGAGCAGTTTCGTGACCGCCCTGAATTGGCGTAAAGATGAAAGGTTTCAGCTCTGATGCACTGATTTGAAGACAAACCCCCAATGCATGCTATTTTTCGGGGGTAGTCACTCACGCCCGGCACACGGGATAATGGGTGTTGTCATCTTTCAAAGCGTTACGCTCAGGGCTTTTTCATGAAGGACATCTCCACCGGTAGCGAGGCCGCAGCATTGATTGCGCGGCTGGACTGGGCGCAAAGCCCACTCGGTGCGGCCAACGATTGGCCACAAAGCCTGCGCACAGCCGTGGATATCGTCGTGCATTCCCCCATGCCGATGTTGCTGCTGTGGGGCAGCCACCTCACTCAGCTGTACAACGACGGCTTCGCCCAACTGGCGGGCAACAAGCACCCCGAGGCGCTGGGCCAGCCGGCGCACCAGACCTGGCCGGAACTCGAGAGCTTTACCGCACCCATCTATGACGCGGTGCTCAGCGGCCAGGTGCGCAGCTTCAGCGAGCAGCGCTTCGTGCTGCAGCGCAACAACCGCGACACCGAAATCTGGCTGGACCTGACCTACAGCCCGATCCGCGACGAAAGCGGCACCGTCGCCGGCATCCTCGTCACCGCCATCGAAACCAACGAACGGCGCAAGGCCCAACACAACACCGAACAACGCCTGCAACTCGCATTGGCTGCCACTGACGCAGTGGGCACCTGGGATTGGGACATCGGCGAAGACCGCTTCATCGCCGACGCGCACTTCGCCTACCTGCATGGTGTCGACCCGCAAAGCGCCGGGCTGCTGCCCATCAGCGACTACCTGCAGGGTGTGCACCCCGAAGACCGTGGCATGGTGGCGCGCAGCATCAAGCATTGCATCACCTTCGGCACCGAATACGCCGAGGAGTACCGCCTGTTGCAGGCCGATGGCCAGGTACGCTGGGTGTTTGCCCGGGGCCGCTGCTACAAGGACCATCAAGGCCGCCCGGCGCGTTTTCTCGGCGCTGCGCTGGACCTGACCGAGCGCAAGCACACTGAGCAGGCCCTGCGCCAAAGCCAGACCGAATTGCAGCTGATCATCAACGCCATGCCGGTGTTGATCGGCTATGTGGATCACGAGCAACGGTTTCGCCTGAACAACAGCGCGTACCTGGAGTGGTACGGCATGACGCCCCAGGAGCTGTACGGCAAGACCATCCGCGAAGTGCTCGGCGACGAGGTGTATGCCGGGCGCGCAGACAAGATCGCCGCCGCCCTCAAGGGCAAGGCGTGCAGCTTCATGACCATCACCCCGCACCGCGACGGCCGCCCGCGCCATGCGTTGATGAAGTACCTGCCGCGCTTCAGCAATGACGGCTCGGTGAACGGTTTCTACATCTTTGTGATCGACGAAACTGAACGCAAGCTCACCGAAGAAGCCCTGCGCCACCTCAACGAAAACCTCGAAGAACGTGTGGCCCAGCGCACCCAGGCCCTGGCCGAAGCCAACCAGCGCCTGCAAAACGAAATGTTCGAACGCGAGCGGGCCGAAGACGCCCTGCGCCATGCGCAAAAAATGGAAGCGGTGGGCCAGCTCACCGGGGGCATTGCCCACGACTTCAACAACATGCTCACCGGCATCATCGGCAGCCTGGACCTGATGCAGCGTTACATCGCAGCCGGGCGCAGCGATGAGATCGGCCGTTTTACCGACGCCGCCGTCTCATCGGCCCACCGTGCGGCCGCCCTCACCCACCGGCTGCTGGCGTTCTCGCGGCGCCAGTCGCTGGACCGCCGGCCGCTGGACCCGAACCAACTGGTGGCTTCGCTTGAAGACTTGTTCCGCCGCACCAAAGGCGCGCATATCACGCTCAAGGTGCAACTGGGCCACGACATCTGGCCAGTCAACACCGATGCCAGCCAACTGGAAAACGCCCTGCTCAACCTGGTGATCAACGCCCGCGACGCCATGCCCGATGGCGGCGAGCTGCTGATCGAAACTGCCAACAGTTACCTGGACGGCACCGACATCACCACCCTGGAACCGGTGAAGGCCGGCGACTACGTGATGCTCGGCGTGTGCGACAACGGCACCGGCATGGCGCCGAAAATCCTCGCCAAGGCGTTCGACCCGTTCTTCACCACCAAGCCCATCGGTCAAGGCACCGGCCTGGGGTTGTCGATGATCTACGGCTTTGCCCAGCAATCCGGCGGCCACGTGACCATTCACAGCGAACCCGGCCAGGGCACCTGCGTACGCCTGTACCTGCCGCGCCTGCATGGCACAGCGCTGGAAAGCAACCTGCCGGAGCATTCGAGCGAAGCGCCGCTGGCACTGGCCGGCGAGGCCGTGGTGGTGGTCGAGGATGACCCCGCCGTGCGCATGCTGGTGGTCAATGTGCTTGATGAGCTGGGCTACACCGCGCACCAGGCAGCGGATGCCCGCACGGCGTTGCCGTTGCTGGAGTCGGATTTGCGTGTGGACCTGCTGGTGACCGACGTGGGCTTGCCCGGCATGAATGGCCGGCAACTGGCGGAAATCGCCCGTCAGCACAGGCCTGGCCTGCGCGTGTTGTTCATGACCGGCTACGCTGAAAAAGCCGCCGAACGCCAAGGCTTTTTGGAAGACGGCATGGACATGGTGGCCAAACCGTTTTCCATCGACCTGCTGGCCACGAAAATCCGCAGCATGATCAGCGTCGTCGAGTGAGTTCAGGCATAATCGCGCGCCCTTACGTTTGACCGTTGCAAGGTAACCTGCATGAAAGCCCTAGCCCGTCACATCCTGGTAAAAACCAGCGAAGAAGCCGAACAGCTCAAGCAGCGCATCGCCAAGGGCGAAGCCTTTGATGTGCTGGCCAAGAAGTACTCCACCTGCCCGTCGGGCAAGCGTGGCGGCGACTTGGGCGAAGTGCGGCCCGGGCAGATGGTGGGGGCAATTGATGCGGTGATCTTCAAGAAGCCGGTGAAGGTGGTGCACGGGCCGATCAAGAGCAAGTTCGGGTATCACCTGGTGCAGGTGTTCTACCGCGACTAAGGGGCTTGGCTGTAAACCGCTATCGCAGGCAAGCCAGCTCCCACATTGGACGGCGTACACCGATCAACTGTGGGAGCCGGGCTTGCCCGCGAACCGCCGCAGGCGGCCATTCAACGAGGAATCAAAGCCCCTGGAATCTGAATGACCCGACTGGCCAGCTGATGCCCGGCCAATGCAGCCTGTTCAGGTGAACCACCCTTGAGCCGACTCGCCAGGTACGCCGCACTGAACGAATCCCCCGCCGCCGTCGTGTCCACCACCTTCTCAACCTTCACCGCCGGCACCGCAAAGCGCTCCCCCGCGCAACGGATCAAACATTCATCCGCCCCACGCTTAAGCACCACCTCAGCAATCGCCGGGTACGCCGCAAACACCTGCTCGCTGTCTTCATAGCCAAACAGCGCCCGCTCGTCATCTTCGGTCAGCAAGGCAACATCCACCTCAGCCATCACCTGGTGATACGCCGTGCGCGCAGCTTCAACAGACGTCCACAGGCGCGACCGGTAGTTGTTGTCGAACACCACCTGGCCCCCTTGCCGACGGGTTTCGATCAGGGTTTGCAGCAGGCGCGCACGCCCGACTTCACCCAGCACCGCCAGGGTGATGCCGCTGAAATACACCACGTCATAGCCCGGCAGCGCCGCCAGGATCGGCTCGGCCGCCGGCGTGGTGAAGCAGTCGCGCACGGCGGCTTCGTTGCGCCAATAGAGAAATTTGCGCTCGCCGTTGGCGTCGGTCTGGATGCAGTACAAGCCCGGCAGGCGCCCAGGCAGGCGCTGGACCATGCCCAGGCCCAGGCCTTCTTCGGCCCATTGCTGGCACATGGCATCGCTGAAGCTGTCATCGCCCAAAGCGGTGACGTAGTCGACGCTGCCGGTGCTGCCCAGTTCACGGCGCAGGTACACCGCCGTGTTCAGGGTGTCGCCGCCGAAGCTTTGGTGCAGGCTGCCGTCGGCGCGGTGTTGCAGTTCGATCATGCATTCGCCGATGAGGGCGATGCGGGGTTGGGTGGTCATGGCAATGGTCTCGGGTGTTTTGGAGGGCCTCATCGCAGGCAAGCCAGCTCCCACAGTTGAAAGTATTCACAATTCAACATGTGGGAGCTGGCTTGCCTGCGATGGCCGCGACACGGTTTAGAAGCAGGTATGCAGAGTCTCAATCACCTGCAACTGCTCATCCACCAGGCACCCCACCTGCCACTTGTCAAACGTCAGGCACGGGTGGGAAGTACCGAACGAAATGATGTCGCCGATGCGCAACTCCACCCCCGGCGCCACGGTCATGAACGCATGCTGGTCCATCACCGCCGTGACCTTGCACGCGCCGACGTCATCGCCTTCTGCCGGCAAAATACCCGCCTTGTAGCGCTTGAGCGGCACCGGCAGACCGGCGTCGTAGGCCACGTCGCGCTTGCCCAGGGCGATCACCGCAAACCCCGGCTCGGGCAACGACTGCACATGCGCCCAGACTTCCAGCGCCGGGCGCAGGCCTTCGTTCAGGTCGCTGCGACGGTCGAGCACGCAGCATTGCGCCTCTTTGTAGATGCCGTGGTCATGAGCCACATAACTACCCGGGCGCAGCACGCTGAGGAAGCGGCCAGCGGCGTTCTGTGCTTCGAACGATTCGGCGATCAAGTCGTACCAGGCCGAACCCGAGGCGGTGACGATCGGCTTGGGCAGGTCAAAATGGCCGCTGTCCTGCAGGTCGACCGCCAGGCGCACCAGGCTTGCCGCGAACGCGCGGATACCGCTGATGGCGTGCTCGCCATGGATCACGCCTTCATAGCCTTCGATACCGGTGAGGGCCAGGGCCGGCTGGGCCTTGATCGCCTTCGCCAGCTCGCGCACTTCCTGCTCGCTGCGGCAGCCGCAACGGCCGCCGACCACGCCGTATTCGATCATCACGTTCAGGCGCAGGCCACGGGCGGCGAAGAACAGGCCCAGGTCGGCGACGTTGTCCGGGTGATCGACCATGCAGTGAAAATCAAAATCCTTGTCGGCCAGCAGGTCGGCGATCAACGCCATGTTCGGCGCGCCCACCAGCTGGTTGGCCATCAACACGCGGCGCACGCCACCGGCATAGGCGGCGCGGGTCTGCACGGCGTTGGCCAGGGTAATGCCCCAGGCGCCCGCCTCGATCTGACGCTGGAACAGCGCCGGCATCATGCTGGTCTTGCCATGGGGCGCCAGCTCGGCGCCGCTGTTACTGACAAACTGCTGCATCCAGCGAATGTTGTGTTCCAGGGCGTCGCGGTGCAGCACCAGGGCCGGCAGGCTGACGTCACGGACCAGGTGGGCCCCGACGGCGGCGGCGCCTTTTTCAACGGCATTGATGGCAGACATGAAATGCTCCTATTCGTTGATGCGACGGGCCAGGTTGTTGGCGCTTTCAATCAACACCCGGCGATAGTCGTTGTAGTTTTTGATCGCATCGGCCCGGGGTGCAACGATGCACAGGGTCGCGATGCTGATGCCTTGCGCGTCCCGTACCGGGGCGGCAAAGCAATGGGTAAAGGTGTCGGCCACGCTGTCGAAGGAAAAGAAGCCATCAAGGGTGGCCTGACGGATTTGCGCCAGGAAGGTTTCCAGCGGCAAGCGCTGGCCATCCGGCAGGATGAAGTCGTCGTAGTCGATCAAATCGATGATCTGCTGATCGCTCAAGTGCCCGAGCAGCAGGCGCCCGGAAGCCGTCCACGGGATCGGTGCGTTTTCGCCGATGTCCGAGGAAATACGGAAATGCCGCTCGCCCTCACGCATCAGTGCCACCGTGTATTTGCGCCCGTTGAGCAGGCACATCTGCGCGGTTTCGTGGGTTTGGCTGACGATTTCCTGCAAGGCGTGATCGGCCTCGCGGGTCAGGTCGAAATGGCGCAGGTGCGCCTGGCCCAGGAAGTACAGCTGGCGGCCCAGGTAGACGTGACCGTCCTTGCCTACGGTCTCGAGGATGCGGCGTTCAAGCAGCGACGCAACCAGCTCATAAACGGTGGACTTGGGGCTGCCAATGCCGCTGGCAATATCATTCGGGCGCAGGGGCTGGCCGATTTCCTTGAGAAAATCGAGGATATCGAACGCACGGTCCAGTCCTTTGGCGCGGCGTTTGATGGTGTCTTCGGTCATGGCAGTTTTCGGTCCGGTCATAGTGGTAATGCTGCACAGTGAACCCCTGTGGGAGCTGGCTTGCCCGCGATGGCGGCGGTTCAGTCACAAATGGATGCCTGACACTCCGTCATCGCAGGCAAGCCAGCTCCCACATTGGATCGTTGGCGGCCTTAAGGTCGGGGCAATTTAGCCTTTTTTCTTGTACGCCACGCAATCGATCTCCACCTTGCAATCGACCATCATGTTGGCCTGCACGCAAGCGCGCGCCGGGGCGTGTTCCGGGGTGAAGTATTCGCCGAAGACCTTGTTGAAACTCCAGAAGTCCCGTGGGTCTTCCAGCCACACACCGACGCGTACGACATCCTTCAATTCGTAACCGGCTTCCTCGAGGATCGCCACCACATTGCGCATGGTCTGCCGGGTTTGTTCGATGATCCCGCCGTTGATGATCTCACCGTCCACCGCTGGCACCTGGCCCGAGACGTAGAGCCAGCCGTCGGCTTCCACCGCACGGGCGAAAGGACGGGGTTGGCCGCCGCCGGCGGTGCTGCCGGTGCCGTAACGAGTAATGCTCATAAAAAAGTGCTCCTGATTAAAAACGAATGTTCTTGAGAAATTCCGCCAGGCGCGGCGATTGCGGGCGTTCGAAGATGTCCTTCGAGGTGCCCTGCTCTTCAATGCGGCCCTGGTTCATGAAAACGATCTTGTCGGACACCTCATAGGCAAAGCGCATTTCGTGGGTGACCAGCAACATGGTCATGCCCTCTTCCGCCAGGCCCTTGATCACACTGAGCACTTCACCCACCAGCTCCGGGTCGAGGGCCGAGGTGACTTCGTCGAACAGCATCAGGCTCGGGTTCATCGCGATGGCGCGGGCAATCGCCACACGTTGTTGCTGGCCGCCGGAAAGCTGGCCGGGGAAATGGTTGCGACGCTCCAGCAGGCCGACGCGGTCCAGCCATTTTTCGGCGAGGGCCACGGCTTCGTCCTTGCCCATCTTCTTGACCTTGAGCAGGCCGAGGGTGACGTTCTGCAAGGCGGTCAAATGCGGGAACAGGTTGAACTGTTGGAACGCCATGCCGGTCATCGCGCGGTGCTGGGCGATCACGCGTTCGGGGTGACGCACGCGCTTACCGGCGATTTCGCTGTAGCCGATGGACTCGCCGTCCAGGGTGATCTGCCCGCCCTGGAATTCTTCCAGCAGGTTCACGCAGCGCAGCAGCGTGGTCTTGCCCGAGCCGCTGGAGCCGATCAACGTCACCACGTTGCCGCGTTGCATGGACAGGTCGACGCCCTTGAGCACTTCGACCTGGCCGTATTGTTTACGCAGGCCGCGGATATTCAGCAGCGGTTGGTTGGTTTGAGGTTGGTTCATGGCAAGGCCACCCGCTTTTCAATGTAGCGCCCGAATAACTCGATGGCGTAGTTGATGACAAAGAACATAAAGCCTGCGAACAGGTAGAACTCCAGGGTCATGAAGGTGCGCGCGATGACTTGCTGGGTACTGAGCAGCAACTCGGCCACGCCGATCACCGAGAGCAAGGTGGAGGCCTTGACGATTTCCGTGGAGGAATTGACCCAGGTCGGCAGGATCTGGCGCAACGCCTGGGGCAGCAGCACGTAGCCCAGGGACTGGTAGAACGTCAGACCGATGGCCTTGCCCGCCTCCAGTTGCCCACGGGGAATGGCTTGCAGCGCCCCGCGCACGATTTCCGAAACGTGGGAGCCGCAGAACAGCGTCAGCCCGACGGCACCGGCCTGGAACGCGGTGATTTGCCAGCCGAGCGCCGGCAGCATGTAGAAACACGCCAGCACCAGCACGAACACCGGGGTGCCACGGATCAGGTCGACGTACAGGCGAAACGGCGCACGCATCCAGAACTTGCCGTAGGTCAGGATCAACCCGGCGACAATGCCGATAAGGGTGCCGAAGATAATCGCCAGGGCCGACACATAAACACTGGCCTGAAAGCCCGCCCACAGGGTATCCCGGGCGATCCACAACTCATGCAGCCAGCTTGGGGACTCGTACATGACAGCCCTCCTTAACGACGGATCGCCAGACGCTGTTCCAGGTAACGGAGCAGCATGGCAATGAGGTAACAGGCAGCCACGTAGAGCGCGGTCGTGACCAGCCAGGTTTCAATCACCCGGTAGCTTTCGACGTTGATCTTGCGGGCGTAATAGGTCAGCTCCGGCACTGCGATGGCAGCGGCCAGGGAGGTGTCCTTGAACAGCGAAATGAAGTTGTTCGACAGCGCGGGCAACACGTTGCGCAGCATCACCGGCACGGTGATGTAGGCGCGGATACGCCACTCGCCCAGGCCGATGGCCAAGCCGGCTTCACGCAACCCCTTGGGGATGTTCAGCAAGCCTGCGCGGAACACTTCGGTGAGGTAGGCACCGGCGTACAACGACAGGGTAATGATAAAGGACGGGATTTTGTCGAGACGGATCCCGAGGGACGGCAACGCGAAGTAGATCAACAGGATCAGCACGAGGATCGGCGTATTGCGGATCACCGTCACGTACACCGAGGCCAGCACACGCAGCGCCCGGTGTTTGGACAGCATGGCAAACGCCATCATCAGGCCGATCACGCAGCCGATGGCGATGGACAGCAGCGCCAGCTCCAGGCCCAGGCCGAGCCCCGCCAGCAAGCTGGGGAAGTCGCGCCACACGGCGGCAAAGTTCAACTGATAGTTCATGGTGGGCAGTACCTGAATGGGGCGCCGTCAGCGACGCCCCAGCGTTTACGATTTACTTGAACTCAACCGGGAAGCCGATCGCAGGTTCCGGCAGGTCTACACCAAACCATTGCTTGAACGAGGCCTTGTAGGTCGGGAACTCCACACCGGTCATGGCTTCATGCAGCGCGGTGTTGACGAAGTTCAACCAGTCCTGGTCGCCACGCTTGACGGCACACGCGTAGGTCTGCGGGCTCCAGGCATAGACCGGGCTGCGGTAGCGGCCTGGGTTCTGCACCATCAGGTATTTGACCGAGGACTGGTCGGTGGCGGCGGCATCGGCGCGACCGGAGTTCACGGCCTGGTACATCAGGTCGACGCTGTCGTACTGATCGACCTTGGCTTTAGGCAAGGCCTGGTGCACCAGTTCTTCGGCATACACGTTCTGCAGCACGGCCACGGTGACGCCATCCCCCCCGGCTTGCAGGTCTTCGATCTCTTTGTACTTGCTGTTGTTCGGCAGCAGCAGGCCCACGCCTTCGCGGTAGTACGGCAAGGTGAAGGCCACTTGCTGCGCACGGCTGGCGGTGACGGTGATGAACTGGCAACTCATGTCGACCTTGTCGGTCAGCAGGTTGGGAATACGCGCGTCGGAAGACTGCACCACAAACTCGACTTTGCTCGGGTCGTTGAACAACCCTTTGGCCACGATGCGACCGATGTCGATATCAAAACCCTGCAACTTGCCATCCGCTCCCTGGAAGTGCCACGGCGCATTGGTACTGCCTGTACCCACGATCAGGTGCCCACGCTTGAGCACATCATCGAGCTTGCTGTCCGCCGCCTGCACGATGCTGGCGAGGGAAGCCGATGCGGCGAAGAGAAAAACACACGCTTTAAACACGGAAGGTCGGTGATGCATGACAAGCACTCCAGGAGTTGTGTATTCCGCTATACCGGAACTTAGTATGTAACAACGGAATAGACAGCAGAAAGTGTGCCACACGCCGTAACAGAAAAATATGTCAGGGATAAATTCGATATAAATCAGTTAGATAAATACCTTCGCCAGACAAGGCGTAACGCCAGCACCGCGCAACCGATTGCTACCAGAGGCCCCACGCCCCGGTGACAGCCCCAAACGAGTGCGCCACAACGGTGTTACCGCGCACGATCTCAGTGCACCGGCATGCGTGGAAAAATCGACGTATTGCGCTAGCCTCAAGGCAAATTGAACACATCACCTTTGTAGGAGCCGGCTTGCCGGCGATGATGCGCATAACCTGACGGAACGCGGCGCCCATACGTTTTTCGCCGGCAAGCCGGCTCCTACAGGGGACGATTAGATGAGGAACCTGCTTTGATGAAATTCGGCATGACCCTGCTGGTGCTTTCCCTTCTCGTGGCAGGCAATGCTTCAGCCAGCAACGACCGCCGCCAGTGCAAAGAGGAGTTGCGCAAGCTCAAGGACGCCTTCAGCACCGACTACACCAGCCAGAACCATCACGGCTATCGCCGAGCCAAGGCCTCTCGGGACAATGAGGAATACCGCAAGTGCGCAAGCCAGGCCCGCAAGGCGCGTGAACGCATCGAGCGTGACAAAGAAGCGTAAGTGTCGATACCTGTGAAGGTTGACAGTAGACGATCGGTGCTTCCCCCATTAGCGTGAACCGCGTTACCGCATGGAGCACGCCAATGAACTACGTCAATGCCGTGATCGAAGACAAAGCCGCATTCGAACGGGAACTGGATACACCGCTGCCGGTGTTCGTCGTATTCGTCTGCGAGGGTTGCGCAGCATGTGAGGAGGCTTTGCCAAGGTTTGTCAAAGCGGCTGACGCACGCAAGGGCAAAATCAAGGTATTGATCCTCGACTGCGCGAATACGCCCCGCCATCCGAATGTCGAACGCGTTCCAACGCTATTGATCTACCAAGACCGCAACCTGATGAAGACATTTGAAGGAATCAGCGACCGGACGCTCTTGCAGGCATTTGGCGGGCACGGCTGACCAGTCTTGGATTGGCGAGACCCCGGCCAGCGTCTACGCTGCTCAATGCCGTCTCAGCCGATCCAGGGTCAGCAATGTTCAAGACCATTGAAGCCGAAGTTCTCAAGAAACACCCCTCGCCCGCCCTGAAACTCGAGTTCGCCCAGCATGATTTTGAGCGACTCAAGCCCTTCTGCCTGCTGATCTATATCGCCAGCATCTGCATCTGGCTGGTCTTCGACCTGATCGTCAGCTTTCCGGGGGGCCAGGGTTTCACCGGGCTATCGATGCTCTTTCTAGCACTGTTGACCATCAACACCATTACCCTGGGATTTACCCGCAACGCCCAACACTTCCAATGGATCAACCTGGTATTCGTCGCCATCATCGCCCTCGGCACGCGCTTGCTGATCGAAGGCTTGCCAATGGACCTGCACCCCAGCTGGTTGATCCTCGCGGCGTCGAGCATCCTCTACAGCGCATCGGTGTTACCACTCAAGCATTGGTCGTTTGTCACGACAATGCTGATCACCTGGGCGTTGCTCAATCCGTTTTACCTGGCCCATCTTTCCCTGTTGGAAGTGCGCGGCGCACTGGTGACGTTCTATTCGGTGTTTCTGACCTTCCTGACGCTCTACAGCTTCCTGAAACTGCGCCAGGCCAAACTGCACAACTTCATCATGTCCAGGCTGCTGCTGGACCAGGCCTACCTCGACACCCTCACTGAAATTCCCAACCGCCGCTCGTTCATGACCAGCGCCGGCAAGAAACTCAGCCAACAGCCCAAGGCCCACGATCACTACCTGGCGATGATCGACATCGACAATTTCAAGAAAGTGAATGACGTATACGGCCACGACATCGGCGACGAAGTACTCAAACGTGTGGCCCAGGACATCAAGGCGGTGATGGTTGACTTCGACTACGCGCGCCTGGGCGGCGAAGAGTTCGGCATCTACCTGGCAGGCGTGCGCAAAAGCGACGTCGAGCAGTTGGCCACCTTGCTCTGCCGCCGCGTGCGCGAAGAACCGACCCAACACCCGGTGACCATCAGTATCGGCCTGGCCCGGGTGGAGGACGGTGAGACATTGAACCAGGCGCTGATCAAGGCGGATCAGGCGCTCTATATTTCAAAGCATGAGGGCAAGGACCGGTTTACGTTTCACGCGCCATGAGCACTTGGGTTACGCGCCGCTCTTCCACCGCCGCCACGGTCAGGCGCCAGCCCTCGTGCACCAGGCTGTCGCCCACCACCGGCAGGCGATCGAGCAGGCTCATCACCAGGCCGGCCAGGGTCTGGTAGTCCTCGGTTGCCACGGCCTGGAAGCCGGTACGTTGGCGCACCTGGTTGAGGGTCAATGCGCCATTGGCACGAAAACCTTCACCTTCCTCGACGATGTCCGGGCCTTCGATTTCGCTGGCGTCGGGCAACTCACCGGCGATGGATTCAAGAATGTCGGTCATGCTCAACACGCCCATGAAGTCACCGAATTCGTTGATCACGAAGGCGATGTGGGTGGATTCCTGGCGCATCTGCTCCAGGGCGTTGAGCACCGAGAAACTCTCCAACAGGTTGACCGCACGACGTGCCAGGTGCTCCAGGTTCGGTTCATTGCCGGCCAGGTATTCCTTGAGCAACTCTTTTTTGTGCACGAAGCCCAAGGGCTCGTCCACGGCACCGTTGCGGATCAGCGGCAATCGCGAGTAGGACGAGTGCATCAATTTGCGTCGGATCGTCTCCGGATCGTCTGCCAGATCAATACTGTCGACCTTGGCCCGCGGCGTCATCAGCGTGCGGATCGGGCGTTCCGCCAGTTGCAGCACGCCACTGATCATCACGCGTTCGCGTCGATCAAACAGCGGGCCTTGCGCAGCATCCGGCTCGCCGAGCAGGTCGGCCACCTCCTCACCCACCTCTTCCACCGCCAGGCTACGGCCGCCCAGCAAACGCATCACTGCGTGGGCGGTACGTTCACGCACCGGCAACACGCCTTGAGCAGATTTCTTGCGACGGGCGCGGGCGATCTGGTTGAAGCCTTCGATGAGGATCGAGAAACCGATGGCCGCGTACAGGTAGCCCTTCGGAATATGGAAACCCAGGCCTTCGGCGGTCAGGGCAAAACCGATCATCATCAAGAAGCCCAGGCACAGCATGATCACCGTCGGGTGGGCGTTGACGAAACGGGTCAGCGGCTTGCTCGCCACGATCATCAGGCCAATGGACACGATCACCGCGATCATCATCACCGCCAGTTCGTCCACCATGCCCACGGCGGTAATCACCGCGTCGAGGGAGAACACCGCGTCAAGCACCACGATCTGCGCCACAATCGGCCAGAACATCGCGTAAGCCACGTTACCCGTGCGCTGGGCCACATGGCCCTCAAGACGTTCGTGCAATTCCATGGTGGCCTTGAACAACAGGAACACACCACCAAACAGCATGATCAGGTCACGGCCGGAGAAGCTCTTGTCGAACACCTCGAACAGTGGCTGGGTGAGGGTCACCAACCAGGAAATACTCGCCAACAGGCCCAGGCGCATCAGCAGTGCCAGGGACAAACCGATCAACCGCGCACGGTCACGCTGCTCCGGTGGCAGTTTGTCCGCCAGGATCGCGATAAACACCAGGTTGTCGATGCCCAGTACCAGTTCCAGCACAATCAAGGTCAACAGGCCGAGCCAGGCCGTTGGATCCGCTAACCATTCCATTTATAGAGTCTCTGTGTTCAAGGTGTTCAGAATGCCGGGCACGGCAATGCGCGATCAGTGGACCGGGACAAGGTTAGCAGGCGGAATACGGGGTGTTTGAGCGGGAACAGCAACAGTGGATGTCTTGGGGAAAGACGACTGGGAGGCTCCGAGAGGGTGTTCATGCAAGTCCTGAAATGACAAAAGGACTTGAATCGTACAGTCGAAACACAAATTTCCTACAACGCAAAACTATTACAAGATCTGTAAACCGCGCTCTCAACTCCCCTGCTGCCCCTGTGGGAGCCGGGCTTGCCCGCGATGCAGGCGACTCGGTACATCCGGTAGACCGAGGTGATGCTATCGCAGGCAAGCCAGCTCCCACAGAGGAATGAAAACCGCCGTCTCTCGGGGGCGCGATTCCACCAAGGACCTGGTGGCAAAAATCGGCCGAGCCAGCCGCCTGGGCGAGCGCTCGCTGGGGGTACTGGATGCGGGGGCGGTGTCGTGCTGCCTGATCCTTACCCGGCTGGCAGACTCGGTGCAGCCGCGGCTGAGTGTTTGACCTGCTGGATATACCGCGCCACCGCCGGCGCTTTCTCGAAGCGCCGGTGAATCAGCGACAGCCACGACGACGCGTCATTGCCCTGGATGCTGCGGTACACCACGCCCGGCAGGCTCACATGCCCCACCATAGACGCCGGCACCACCGCCACGCCCTGCCCCAGCGAGACCAACGCCACCACCGCGACCAGCCCGCCCGGTTGCGGCCCCAGGCGCGGTGCAAAACCGCCCAGGGCAGCCACGTGCAAGGTGCCGCTGATCTGCTCGGGCAAGATGAAGGTTTCGTTTTGCAGGTGCTCGCAGGCGATGGCTTTCAACCCCAGCAGCCAGGAGCCCTGGGGCAAGGCGAGCACAAAGCCTTCGCTGTCCAGGCGCACGGCCTCGACACCTTCGGGCAGGGTCATGGGTGAACGGATATAGCCGATGTCACAGCGTCCCTCCGCCACGGCGCCAGGCAGCGTGGCCATCGCGCATTCGCGCACATTCACGCTCACGTCGGGAAACGCCTGGCTGAACGCCTGCATCTGCTTTTGCAGCAGCCCGGAATACACCGCCGACGCGACGTAACCCAATTCGATATGGCCGATTTCGCCGCGTCCGGCGCGCTGGGCATTACGCTGGGCGAATTCGAACTGGCGCACGGTGGCTTGTGCCTCGATCAATAACGCCGCGCCGGCCTCGGTGAGGCTGACTTCGCGCTGCTGGCGGACAAACAGACGTGCGCCCAACTCGGTTTCCATGTCCTGGATCTGCCGGCTCAAGGTCGGCGGTGCGATGCCCAATTGCTCAGCCGCGCGGGTGAAATTGCGTTGCCGGGCAACGGCCAGGAAGTAGCGGAAATGGCGGATTTCCATCGCAGGATTAGCTCAAAGGTAATGAAGTGCTTCTCGGCAGCTAACAAAGGTCCGCAGCGCCGGGGATAAGCTTGTATTACCTGAACATTAGAGAGCCCTTGCGATGATCGTCAACTGTCATTTCCGTATTGCCTGTGGGGTAATTCAATCATGAACCGGGTCAGTCCACGCTTGACGCTGCTCACGGCTTCGGGCGTTTGTTCGCTGATTGTGCTCGACACCAATATTGTCGCGGTGACCCTGCCGAGTATCGCTCGAGACCTGGGGGCCAACTTTGCTGACATCGAGTGGGTAGTCAGTGCCTACATGCTGGCCTTTGCTGCACTCTTGCTACCGGCCGGCAGCCTCGCCGACCGCTTTGGCCGCAAGCGTTCACTGGTGTGGGGCCTGGGTATTTTCATCCTGGCCTCACTGGGCTGTGGGGCGGCGCCGAACGCGTTGTTCCTCGACATCGCCCGCGCGGTCAAAGGTGTGGGCGCAGCGTTGTTGCTGACGTCGGCACTGGCCTCCATCGGCCACACGTTTCACGATGAAGTGGAGCGGGCCAAGGCCTGGGCGTTCTGGGGCGCGTGCATGGGCGTGGCAATGACGGCCGCGCCGACCCTGGGCGGCGTGATCACCCAGTACCTGGGCTGGCGCTGGATCTTCTACCTCAACCTCCCTGTGGGGCTGGGCTTGATGCTGCTGGTGCTGCGCGCCATTCCCGAATCGCGGGATACCCAGGCGGCGCGGCTCGACCCGTGGGGCAGCCTGGCATTCAGTGCCAGTTTGCTGTGCCTGATCTGGGGGCTGATCGAGGCCAATCGCATCGGCTGGGATAACCCGCTGACCTACGCACGCCTGATCGGTGGTGCGCTGCTGCTGGGGGTGTTTGTGCTGGTCGAACGCATGCAGCAACGCCCCATGGTGGACTTGCAACTGTTCCGTCACCCGCGCTTTATCGGCGCCCTGCTCGGCATGTTCGCCTACGCCGGATGCGCCCAGGTGATGATGACGTTGCTGCCGTTTTACCTGCAGAACGGCCTGGGCTTTTCCGCCATCGCTTCAGGCCTGGGCATGCTGCCCTTTGCCCTGACCATGCTGATTTGCCCCCGCATCGGCGCACGCCTGGCCGGGCGTTTTGCGCCGGCAACGATGATGGCGACCGGCTTGACCCTGGTGGGCGGCGGCAATTTGCTGAGCGCCTGGGCGGTCAATGCAGGCGGCTATCTACCCTTTGCCCTGGCGATTGCGGTGACAGGGGCCGGTGCGGGGCTGCTCAATGGCGATACCCAGAAGAACATCATGGCCTGTGTGCCCCGCGACCGCGCCGGCATGGCGTCGGGCATGAGCACGACCATGCGCTTCAGCGCGATCATGCTGGCGATTGGTGTGTATGGGGCGTTGTTGAGCAGTCACAGCGAACAGCTGCTGGGGGCAAGCATTGACGCTCAGTGGCAGGCGCAGGTGGCGGGCATTGCGTCGCGGGTGGTGGCGGGCGATATGCCGGCGGCCATGGGGTTGTTGCCGGAATCGGCTCGGGCGGTGGTGCAACCGCTGGCGCGGCAGGCATTTGTGGGTGGCTTCAGCGGGGTGTTGTGGGTGGCGGGCGTGTTGGGGTTGCTGGGGGCGCTGGTGGTGGGGACGTTGATACGAAACCCTATACCCAACGCACCCATACTGACGAAACCAGCCCTGTAGGAGCCCGGGGGGGGGGGGGGGGGGGGGGGGGGGGGGGGGGGGGGGGGGGGGGGGGGGGGGGGGGGGGGG
>NZ_JBWKRS010000055.1:0-28389 GCF_059419385.1 Pseudomonas sp. GW821-FHT05H12
TGTCCCCTTCGTCTAGTGGCCTAGGACACCGCCCTTTCACGGCGGTAACAGGGGTTCGAGTCCCCTAGGGGACGCCACGATTACCCGCTCTGCGGGATTTTTAAGGGTCATTCAATTATTGAATGGCCCTTTTGTTTGTCTGGCGTTTGGGTTTTTGCCCACCCTGGGTTACGGCATTCGTCGAACCACATGGGCAGTGCGCAAGGATTTGTTGATGCGCGCCAGTTCCTGCGCAGGGCTGACTTCCGGGCCCTGGTTCTGGGCGTTCACCAGTGCGACGTTCCACATTTCCACACGAATACCTGGCAGGCGCGACAGTGCGCGCAGGCAGGCCTGGTCTTGCGGGTCGTTCGGGTGATAGATGTTGGCGGTCTCGATGACCAGCGTGGTATTCGGAAAGCGCAGCTGAATCTCTTCCATGTATTGCTTGAACAGCACGCAGCATTGTCGGCACGGTGAGTTGTTGATGCTTACCACGATCTCTTGATAGCCGGCATCGAATACCCATTCATTGGCACGCAACGCCTCCAGGAAGTTGGCTTCGGCGTGGCCGTCCCGGTCGTTGAAGAATTTGCCGAATGGCTGGTTGCCCACACCTTCCGCTTCGATCTTCGAAATCAGCACGGTGCGAAAGCCGCTGATGAAGTTGGCCTTGTACTCATTGTCAAAGACGTAGGGGGCTTCGCCGGCCACCCATGCGCAGTTTTCGTTTTGCTGCGTCCAGGCCATGACGTTCTCTCCGCTGTAGGGTTCGTTGCATCGACAACGGCTGAAGCGACGGTTTTATTCCATTTATTTGCATGCGCTGCTCAGACGAGCGGTCATGCTGGTGGCTTGCCAAATATTATTATGGTAATAATATTCAACCCATGAGAAACGGAGGCTTTGATGAGCGATAAAAAAGCGCAAACCCGCGAACGCATTCTGCAGGCTGCCAGTGCGGCCTTGATCCAGCGCGGCCCGGCCGAGCCGAGCGTCGGGGAAGTCATGGGGGCGGCAGGGCTCACCGTCGGTGGGTTCTACGCGCACTTCGAAAGCAAGGACGCGCTGATGCTGGAGGCTTTCACCCAGCTGTTGGCCAAGCGCCGTGCGTCGATTGACGACATGGACGAGCAGCTGACCGGCGAAGAGCGCAGGAGCCTGGTAGCCGCGTTCTACCTGTCGCGCAAGCACCGCGACTCCACGGCGCAGGCTTGCCCGATTCCCGCCACTGTCGGCGAGATGGCCCGCTTGCCGGACACCTTTCGCGAAGCCTTGAACGAACACGTGGAGCTGATGGCTGCCCAATTGGCCGCCAGCCCCGAAGACACCGACAAGGCCCTGGCCGACATGGCCTTGATGATCGGCGGCCTGGCCTTGGCTCGCGCCTTGGGCCCGGGTGAGTTGTCCGACCGTGTACTCCGTGCAGCCAAGTCGGCCGTGCGCTAAGAGAGGATTCGCATCATGGGCGCCCTGACATGGATTCGTGGTTTCAATAACACCGTTGGCCGCCTGGCGCCGCACACGGTGGCGAGCAAGATGCGGCGTACCTTCATGACCCCGCGCGACCTGCCGCCGCGTGACTGGGAGCTGCCACTGCTGGCGCAATCGGAGCGCATCACTTTGCGTTTCGGTCTGTCCGCCCTGCGTTGGGGGCAAGGCCCAGCGGTGCTGTTGATGCACGGCTGGGAAGGGCGTCCAACACAGTTCGCCAGCCTGATCAGTGCCCTGGTGCAAAACGGGTATTCGGTGATTGCCCTGGATGGCCCGGCCCACGGTCGCTCGCCGGGGCGTGAGGCGCACGTGCTGCTGTTCGCCCGTGCCATGCTTGAGGCGGCCAATGAGTTGCCACCCTTGCACGCCGTGGTCGGTCACTCCATGGGCGGCGCCAGCGCGATGCTGGCGGTGCAACTGGGGCTGCGTACCGAGGCGCTGGTCAGTATTGCTGCGCCGTCGCGTTTCCTGGATGTGCTGCGCGGCTTTACCCGGATGGTAGGTTTGCCGCCGCGTGCGCGCTCGGCGTTTATCCAGGAGGTCGAATTGACCTTCGGCATGCCGCTCAAGCACCTGGATGTGGCTCGCTACCAGATGAATATGCCGGGCCTGATCGTACATGCCGAAGACGACACGTTCGTACCGGTCAAGGCGTCCCAGGCCATCCACGAGGCCTGGTTTGATAGCCGCCTGCTGCGCCTGGAGCAGGGCGGGCACCAGCGCGTGTTGGCCGATCCCCGTGTGATCGAGGGCGTATTGGCCCTGCTGGCCGGCCGTCGTGTGCAGGAGCGGCAAACCGCCTGATACACTGCCCCCGCCGACATCAATCGACTGGAGCAAGGCATGGGCTGGGATCTGGCAACACCGTTTATCATCGACCTGCAGGTCGCCGCTGAAGACATCGACGGCCTGGGGCACGCCAATAACGCGGTGTACGTGTCCTGGCTGGAGCGCTGCGCGTGGCGCCATTCCCAGCGCTTGGGGCTGGACCTTACCGAATATCGCCGCCTGGACCGTGCCATGGCGGTGGTGCGCCATGAGATCGACTACCTGGCCGCCGGCTATGAGGGCGACGAGCTGCAACTGGCCACCTGGATCGTCGACTGGGACCAGCGCCTGAAAATGACCCGCCGCTTCCAACTGGTACGCCCGAGCGATGGTGCGACCCTGCTGCGTGCCCAGACCACCTTTGTGTGCATCGAACTGTCCACGGGCAAGCCCAAGCGCATGCCGGCCGAGTTCCTCGACGGTTACGGCCCGGCGCTGCGCAACTGACGGGGGGTTAGCGGTTGCAGTGGGAAACCCAGTAAACTGCGCCACGATTTTTGTTGAGTGTTTTCCATGCAAATTGCTTTGGCGCCCATGGAGGGGTTGGTCGACAACATCCTGCGGGACGTGCTGACCCGCGTCGGCGGGATCGACTGGTGTGTGACCGAGTTCATCCGCGTCAACGATCGCCTGCTCACCCCGGCCTATTTCCACAAGCTCGCCCCGGAGCTGCTGCACGGTGCCCACACCGCGGCGGGCGTGCCGCTGCGTGTGCAATTGCTGGGTTCCGACCCGGTGTGCCTGGCGGAAAACGCCGCCCTGGCCTGTGAGTTGGGCTCGCAAGTGATCGACCTGAACTTCGGCTGCCCCGCCAAAACCGTGAACAAGTCCCGTGGTGGAGCGGTGCTGCTCAAGGAGCCGGAGCTGCTCAATCAGATCGTTGAGCACGTACGTCGCGCGGTGCCCGCGCATATCCCGGTGACTGCCAAGATGCGCCTGGGCTTCGACAGCCCGGACGGCGCGCTGGTGTGCGCCACGGCCCTGGCCGAAGGTGGCGCGGCGCATATCGTGGTGCATGCGCGCACCAAGACCGATGGCTACAAGCCGCCCGCGCACTGGGAGTGGATCCCGCGTGTGCAGGACGTGGTCAAGGTGCCGGTGTTTGCCAATGGCGACATCTGGAGCGTCGAAGACTGGAAGCGCTGCCGTGAAGTCAGCGGCGCCGAAGACATCATGCTCGGCCGTGGCCTGGTGGCACGTCCCGACCTGGCGCGCCAGATCGCTGCGGCGCGGGCCGGTGAAGAGGTCGTGGAAATGACCTGGGCGCAGATGCAGCCCATGCTTCAGGACTTCTGGACCCAGTCGGTCGAGCAACTGACCGAACGCCAGGCGCCGGGCCGCTTGAAACAATGGCTGGCAATGTTGACGCGCAATTACCCCGAGGCGGTGGAGTTGTTCACGGCCTTGCGCCGTGAGACCGACCTGGAGCAGGTCAGCCGCTTGCTGGGCATGCCCCATCCCGCCGTCGCGGCATAACAACACCTCCTCCAGAAAGGGCGCCATTGGCGCCCTTTTCTTATTGTGAAATGTGATGCGCGGAACTGAGCAGCGCCGGATTCCACGAACCGGGGGCACATACTTCAGGAATCATGGCCCATGAATGCTCCGATATTAAATACCCCCGTCTTTACACCGCCGCCTCGGCATCTGTTCCCAACCGAGCAGCCCTCCACGCCCGAGAAGGAAAAAACGAAGCGTTGGGTCAGTGCGTTCGACGTCGCTGAACGCCGGTTTGGTGAGCACTTCGACACCAGCACCCATGCTGCTGTGATCAAGATGATGATGGCGACGTTAGGCCCAAAACCTAACGATATGTTTGATCACGTCATGCCTTCCGGTAACGGTTATCACGTGGTGATGAAGGACGAATTCAAGCTCCACCTCTCTCAGGATGAGCTGAATCAAGTGGCGCAGGCATCGCGGTTCAGTGGTAATGACACTGAGACCGTCAGGACGGCCAACTTTGCGTTGGCGGTGTTTGTGAAGCGCAAGCAGAGCGTGGGCGGCTATGCCAGCTTTGAAGCTGCCCTGGCGAAGACGCTTGAGGGTGAAACCACTTTGAGATGTTTGAAGGGCATGGGGGTGTATGGGCTTTGTCAGTATGTGTCGCCGAGTGAAATGGTTGGCGAAGGCGTAGTCGCAGTGATGGGCGTGCGTAATTTTGGCAGTGCACTGATGGTGGGAGGGGTCGGGCAAGACCATGGCTGGCCCTGCAAAGTGGGTAACAATTATGGCTACAGAATGTTCGCTGGCCCGCCTCAGTCGAGTCGGCTCGTAGATCAGTCGCCTGCCAGCGAAAAACCTAAAGACATATGGGGCGGCTTTTATCAGGGGCAGGAGGGTAACTGCGTGACCGTGTCGGCGATCAAGGCGGCCATGATGCGATTCGGGCAAGACCCGCGTGACATATACAGGCAGGTCACTGCAACTCCCGGTGGTTTCGACGTGATCATGCGAGATTCTTTCAGGCTCACGCTGAGCCACGAAGAGTTGCGCAAGGCCAGGAGTGCTTCGAACTTCGTTGGCAGCGATGCGGCACTTTTGGAAAATGCCAACTTCTTGTATGCCGTGAGCGCCAAGCGTGCACAGTTGGAAAACAACGACTTCCGCGCCGGAAGTAGTTTCGATGTGTCGATGGAGACGCTTAACGATGGTGAGATGTCAGGTGAAGCGTTGAGTCGACTGGGGTTGAGCGCCTACATTCGGGCAAGCGGCGCAAATGAGTTGGCGCAGGGCGCCATTGGTACCTTGGCTGACGGGCACCATTCGGTGGTTGTGATTGACGGTGCGATCGATTTGTTCGGGATGAAGCAGTCGTTGCGCTCATCCTCGTGGATAAACAAAGGTCTCTGGGCGCTCAAACTGGTATGACCGTTATCCCAACAACCGCCTGAACCCCTCAATCGGCAACGGCCGGCTATGCAAATACCCCTGGAACACATGGCAACCCAGCCTCTGCAAAAACGCCAGTTGCTCCTCGGTTTCCACGCCCTCGGCAATCACTTCCAGATTCAAGCTGCGCGCCATGGCCACGATGGCGCGGATAATTTCCGCGTCGTTGGGGTCGTGGGTCGCATCGCGCACAAACGACTGGTCGATCTTCAGCGCATCCACCGGCAGGCGCTTGAGATAGGTGAGCGAGGAGTAGCCGGTGCCGAAGTCATCCATCGCAAAGCTCACGCCGAGTTTTTTCAGGCGGCGCATCTTGCTGATGGTGTCGTCCAGGTTCTGGATCACGATGCCTTCGGTGATCTCCAGCTTCAGCAGGCTGCACGGCAGGTCGTGCTGGCTGAGGCTGCGCTGCACCCGTTCGACAAAGTCGTTCTGGCGAAACTGGCGCGGGCTGATGTTCACGCACAGGCTGAACTTCAGCGGGTCTACCAGGCCGTCGGCAATCAATTGCTGAAAGGCGGCACAGGCTTCATCGAGAATCCAGGTGCCCACTTCCAGGATCAGGCCGCTGTCTTCCAGCACCTTGATGAACTCGGTGGGTGACTGCGCGCCCAGTTGCGGGTGCTGCCAGCGCACCAGGGCTTCGGCGCCGATGATCTGGTTGCCGCGTGCATCCACCTGAGGCTGGTAATGCACGCTGAACTCGCCGCGTGACAAGGCCAGGCGCAGGTCAGTTTCCATGCGCAGCCGTTCGCTGGCGGTTCTTTGCATGCTGTTGTAGAACATTTGCGTGGTGTTGCGCCCCGAGTCCTTGGCGCGGTACAGGGCGATGTCGGCGCGCTTGAGCAGGTCGGCCGGGGTGGAGCCGTGATCGGGGATCAGCGCCACACCGATGCTGGGCGTGACCTGCAGGCGGTGGCCGTCGAGGAACATCGGCTCCGAGAGCAGC
This sequence comes from Pseudomonas sp. GW821-FHT05H12, assembly GCF_059419385.1. Lineage (NCBI taxonomy): Bacteria > Pseudomonadati > Pseudomonadota > Gammaproteobacteria > Pseudomonadales > Pseudomonadaceae > Pseudomonas > Pseudomonas sp. GW821-FHT05H12. The sequence continues at coordinate 6,143 of NZ_JBWKRS010000055.1, forward strand.
TCGCGCAGGGTGTCGGCCAGTTCCTGCACCTGGGCGCTGACTTCAGTGCGCGTGCCGTCCAGGCCGCTGAGCAGCACCACAAACTCGTCGCCACCCAGGCGTGCCACGGTGTCTTCCATGCGCACGCTGGCTTCCAGGCGAGCGGTGACGATTTTCAGCACGGTGTCGCCCACCGGGTGCCCCAGCGAATCGTTGATGTGCTTGAAGTGGTCCAGGTCGAGGAACAGCAGCGCGCCGCGCAGGTTGTGGCGCTTGAGCAGGGCGATCTGCTGGCTCAGGCGGTCCATCAGCAGGGCGCGGTTGGGCAGGTTGGTCAGCGGGTCGTGGTAGGCCAGGTGGCGGATCTGCGCCTGGGCATTTTTCAGCAGGCTCACATCACGGGCGGTCAGCAGCAGGCAGGGCATTTCGTTGAGGGTGATCGGCTCCACCGACACCTCCACTGCCAGCAACTCGCCACGCTTGTTGTGCCAGAGCATTTCCAGATGGTGGATGCGCCCCTTGATCTGCAACTCGGCCAGCAGTGCAGCGCGCTGGTTTTCATCGGCCCAGATGCCGATCTGGTACAGGGTGAGGCCGATGGCTTCTTCGGCGCGATAACCGGTCAGCCGGCAGAACCCGTCATTGACCTCCACATACCGGCCGGTATCGCGCTCGGTGATAGAGATGGCGTCGGGGCTGGAATGGAAGGCCTTGGCGAACTTCTCTTCGCTGGCCTTCAGCGCCGCTTCCGAACGCTGTTGCTGGGTAATATCGCGCAAGGTGGTGACGATGCACGGTTGGTCGCCGACCTTGATCAGCCGGCTGGAAATCACACAGGTCAGGCTCTGGCCGTTCTTGTGGTGCACCACAATCGCCACGTTGCTCAATGATTGCTCGCGAATCACCCGCTCAATGCGTTGCAGGCGCTTGCTCGAATCGTCCCACAGGCCGATCTGCTCGGCGCTCTTGTCGATGACCTCGGCGGCCGTCCAGCCAAACGTCTGGGTAAAGGCCGGGTTGATCTCGATGAACTCGCCGCTGTCCAGGCACGTGACGCAGATGGGGTCGGGGCTGGCCTGGAACAGGCTGGCGAACTTTTCTTCGGAGGCGGTCAGGCGTTGCTCGCGTTCCACCTGGTCGGTGATGTCCAGCAAGGTACCGGCCATGCGCAGCGGCTTGCCAGCGTCGTCGCGGTACAGGCGGGCGCGGCTTTCCAGGTAGCGCGGGCTGCCGTCCTCCATCAACACGCGATAGGTCAGTTGATAGTTGCCCTCCGGGCCTTCGCGCAGGCTGCGGTAGGCGTTGCGCATGCCCTCGCGGTCTTCATCGGACATGCCCTCGAAAAACGCCTCGAAGGATTCATGGAAGGGTTCGGGTGGCAGGCCGTGCAATTGGGCGGCGCGGGCCGAGCCGTAGAGCATGCCGGTAGGGATGTGCCAGTCCCAGGTGCCCAACTGCGCCGAGTCCAGTGCCAGGTCGAGACGTTCCTGGCTGTCCTTGAGGGCCTGCTCGGCGTTTTTGCGCTCGGTGGTGTCGAGGAAGGTGCTGATGAGGTAGGCCTCGCCCTCTAACTCGACCTTCTGCGCGCTGAGGGTGCCGTCATGGATCTGGCCGTTGCTGGCGCAAAACTGCACCTCCATGGTGATCGGCTCGCCCTTGCGCTGGGTGGCCTTGACCAGCAGCGCGCGCTGGTCGGGGTGGCGCCACAGGCCCAGGTCCAGGGTGGTACGGCCGATGACGTCGGCGACCGGCCAGCCGAACAGCATCTCGAAATACTGGTTGGCCTCGCTGATCAGGCCGTCGGACTGGCGGGTGAGCAGTACCATGTTCGGGCACAGGTGAAACAGCGTGGCGAAGCGTTTTTCGGAGTGGCCAAGGGCGTTTTCCCGTTCGCGCTGGTGGGTGATTTCGCGGATCACCCCGATCATCCGGCGTCGGCCGTTTTTATCCGGCGCCAGGCTGCCGTTGATTTCCAGCCAATGCAGGCTGCCGTCGGGCCATTGGATGCGGTGGTGCATGGCCTGCTCGAACGGCTCGCCGGCCAGCACCGCGTGGAAGGCCCGCACCACGCGAGCGCTGTCTTCGGGGGCGAGCAGGTCGAGGTAGTCCAGGTCCTTGGGCAGCGGCTGGCGGGGGTCGAAGCCGAACAGCGCCTGGGTGCCCCGCGACCAGCTGATGCGCCCGGTGTCGATTTCCCAGCACCATGCACCCAGCCGGGCAGCGTTCAGGGCTGCCAGCAGCTGTGGGGCGCTGTCCCAGCTCTGTTCCGCCTCTTGAGGGTCAAGGGCGTAGATGCGGGGCAGGGGTGGCACGGAATCGACGGGGTTGCGCATTATCAAAGGGCCTTCGCTCAATGGGCGTTCGGCGCGGGTTGGTTCAGGCCTATAGGCCGCACAGCTTCATGCCGGTATCCCTGGCAGATCGACCTGTGCATCCAATAGGCTCATGAAAGCCCGCGCAGCGTTCGACAGCGTCCTTTCGGTGTGCACGATATAGCCTAGCTGGCGACTGAGCTGTATGCCCGGCAAAGCGATGCTTGCCACCTGATCATCGAGCATGGTGCGCGGCAACACGCTCCAGGCCAGGCCGATGGACACCATCATCTTGATAGTTTCCAGGTAGTTAGTGCTCATCGCGATGTTCGGCGTGAGGCCCTGGGCTTCGAACAGCCGGCTGACAATATGGTGGGTAAAGGTGTTGCCACCGGGGAAAACTGCCGGGTGCTTGGCGATATCCGCCAGGCTGACCGTGCCGTTGCTGGTGAGGCTGTGTTCCGGCGCGACCACGAAATCCAGCGGGTCATCCCACACGGGGGTGGCGCTGACGAGGTTGTGCGGGTCGGGTGCCAGGGTGATCACCGCCACTTCGGCGCGGCCGTGGAGGATTTCTTCGTAGGCCACTTCCGAATCGAGGAACTGGATATCCAGCGCGACGTTGGGGTACTCCCGGGTAAAGGTGCGCAGCACCGGGGGCAGGCGGTGCAGGCCAATGTGGTGGCTGGTGGCCAGAGTCAGCCGTCCGCTGACTTCGCCGGTGAGGTTGGTGAGGGCGCGGCGGGTGTCGTCCAGTACGTTGAGGATCTGATAGGCCCGGGGCAGCAAGGCCCTTCCGGCCTCGGTCAGCCCGACTTCACGGCCCAGGCGATCGAACAAACGCACCTTCAATTGTTGCTCAAGGCCGGCAATGCGTTTGCTGATCGCCGGTTGGGTCAAGTGAAGGCGTTCACCGGCGCCGGAGAAGCTGCCGGTCTCGGCGATGGCAATAAAGGCGTTGAGGTTGGCCAAGTCCATTGTGGTATTCCAGTTGGTAATCCAAAGCATAAAAAATATGAATTTGAGTTATTTAATGTAGCGCCATACCATCAGCCTCACAAGCCAAAGGGTTATTGAAAAGCCCGGCGTATGAAACACCGCTGATGAGGACCGACTGATGGCCGGCAAAACGCTTTACGACAAGCTTTGGGATTCCCATGAAGTGAAACGGCGCGACGATGGTTCGTCGCTGATCTATATCGACCGTCACATCATCCATGAAGTGACCTCGCCCCAAGCGTTCGAAGGCCTGCGGCTGGCCGGGCGCAAGCCTTGGCGCGTCGACTCCATCATTGCCACCCCGGACCACAACGTACCGACCACCCCCGAGCGCAAAGGTGGCATCGACGCCATCGCCGACCAGGTGTCGCGCTTGCAGGTGCAGACCCTCGACGACTATTGCGACGAATATGGCATCACCGAATTCAAGATGAATGACGTGCGTCAAGGGATCGTTCACGTGATCGGCCCGGAGCAGGGCGCCACCTTGCCAGGCATGACCGTGGTCTGCGGCGACTCCCACACCTCCACCCACGGTGCGTTTGGCGCACTGGCCCATGGCATCGGCACCTCCGAGGTGGAACATGTGTTCGCCACCCAGTGCCTGGTCGCCAAAAAGATGAAGAACATGTTGGTCAAGGTCGAGGGCACCTTGCCGTTCGGCGTGACCGCCAAGGACATCGTCCTCGCCGTGATCGGCAAGATCGGCACCGCCGGCGGTAACGGCCACGCCATCGAGTTCGCCGGCAGCGCCATCCGCGACCTGTCTATCGAAGGCCGCATGACCATCTGCAACATGTCCATCGAAGCCGGTGCCCGCGTGGGCATGGTGGCAGCGGACGAAAAGACCGTTGAATACGTAAAAGGTCGTCCATTTGCACCCGCGGGTGCTGACTGGGACGCTGCCGTTGAAGCCTGGAAAGACCTGGTCTCCGACGCCGATGCGGTGTTCGACACCGTGGTTGAACTCGACGCTGCCCAGATCAAGCCGCAAGTCAGCTGGGGCACCTCGCCGGAAATGGTCTTGGCCGTCGACCAGAACGTGCCGGACCCGGCTAAAGAAGCCGATTTGGTCAAGCGTGGTTCTATCGAGCGCGCCTTGAAGTACATGGGTTTGCAGGCCAACCAGGCCATCACCGACATTCAGTTGGATCGCGTATTTATCGGTTCCTGCACCAACTCGCGGATCGAAGACCTGCGCGCCGCAGCCGTCATCGCCAAGGGCCGCAAGGTGGCCTCGACCATCAAGCAAGCCATCGTGGTACCGGGTTCGGGCCTGGTGAAGGCGCAAGCCGAAGCCGAAGGCCTGGACAAGATCTTCCTCGAAGCCGGTTTTGAATGGCGCGAGCCAGGCTGCTCGATGTGCCTGGCGATGAACCCGGACCGTTTGGAGTCGGGCGAGCATTGCGCGTCTACCTCCAACCGTAACTTCGAAGGCCGCCAGGGCGCCGGTGGGCGTACTCACCTGGTCAGCCCGGCCATGGCCGCTGCTGCTGCCGTCAACGGTCGTTTCATCGACGTTCGCGAATTGATCTGAGGAATACCCGATGCGTGCTTTTACCCAACACACCGGCCTTGTCGCCCCTTTGGATCGTGCCAACGTCGACACCGACCAGATCATCCCCAAGCAGTTCTTGAAGTCGATCAAGCGCACCGGTTTCGGCCCTAACCTGTTCGACGAGTGGCGTTACCTGGACGTGGGCTATGCCTACCAGGACAACTCCAAGCGCCCGCTGAACAAGGACTTCGTGCTCAACGCCGAACGCTACCAAGGCGCCAGCGTGCTGCTGGCCCGCGAGAACTTCGGTTGCGGCTCCAGCCGTGAACACGCGCCATGGGCCCTGGAAGAATATGGCTTTCGCAGCATCATCGCGCCGAGCTATGCCGACATCTTCTTCAACAACAGCTTCAAGAACGGCTTGCTGCCGATCATCCTGAGCGATGCCGAAGTGGACGAGCTGTTCAAGCAAGTGGAAGCCGAGGAGGGCTACCAGCTCACCGTCGACCTGGCCGCGCAAACCGTGACCCGTCCGGATGGCAAGGTGTATCACTTTGAAGTGGACGCTTTCCGCAAGCACTGCCTGATCAACGGCCTGGACGACATCGGCCTGACCTTGCAGGACGGCGATGCGATTGCCGCGTTTGAAGCCAAGCACCGGGCGAGCCAGCCTTGGTTGTTTCGCGACGCTTGATTGGCGGTAGACCGTGCGGGCCCCATCGCGGGCAAGCCCGGCTCCCACATTGGAATGCATTCCAACTGTGGGAGCTGGCTTGCCTGCGATAGCGCCAGTACCAACACCCCAAAACCCAAGGAAAACCACCATGACCAGCACCGCCCACACCCAAGTCGTGCAAAAACAATTCGGCGAGCAAGCCTCCGCCTACCTGAGCAGTGCCGTGCACGCCCAAGGCACCGAATTTGCTCTGCTGCAGGCCGAACTGGCCGGGCAGGGCAGTGCGCGACTGCTGGATTTGGGGTGTGGTGCCGGTCATGTCAGCTTCCACGTGGCGCCGCTGGTTAAAGAAGTGGTGGCCTACGATCTGTCCCAGCAGATGCTCGACGTGGTCGCAGCCGCTGCGAAAGACCGTAACCTGGGCAACATCCGCACCGTGCACGGCGCCGCCGAGCGTTTGCCGTTCGCCGATGCTGAGTTCGACTTCGTGTTCAGCCGTTACTCGGCCCACCACTGGAGCGACCTCGGCCTGGCCCTGCGAGAAGTGCGCCGGGTGCTGAAGCCGGGCGGCATGGCGGCCTTTGTCGATGTCTTGTCACCGGGCAGCCCGCTGTTGGACACTTACCTGCAAACCGTCGAAGTGCTGCGCGACACCAGCCACGTGCGCGACTACAGCGCCGCCGAGTGGATGCAGCAGCTCAGCGAGTCCGGCCTGCATGTGCGCAACAGCAGCCGCCAGCGCCTGCGCCTGGAGTACACCTCGTGGGTCGAGCGCATGCGCACGCCAGAGGTGCTGCGCGCAGCCATCCTTGAGCTGCAACAGGCGATGGGTCAGGAAGTGCGTGATTACTACGACATTCAAGCCGACGGCACCTTCAGCACCGACGTGCTGGTGGTGTTCGCCGAGCGCTGATTGATTTTTCCCGACCTGCCCACGGGCGGGTCGCTTGATGAAATGAGGAACCCATGAGCAAGCAGATTCTGATTCTCCCTGGCGACGGTATTGGTCCGGAAATCATGGCCGAAGCGGTCAAAGTCCTGGAACTCGCCAACAGCAAGTACAGCCTGGGCTTCGAACTGAGCCACGACGTGATCGGCGGCGCCGCCATCGACAAGCACGGCGTACCGCTGGCCGATGAGACCCTGGACCGTGCCCGTGCGGCCGACGCCGTACTGCTCGGCGCCGTGGGTGGCCCGAAATGGGACAAGATCGAGCGCGACATTCGCCCTGAGCGCGGCCTGCTGAAGATCCGTGCGCAATTGGGCCTGTTCGGCAACCTGCGCCCGGCGATCCTCTACCCGCAACTGGCTGACGCCTCGAGCCTCAAGCCGGAAGTGGTCGCGGGCCTGGACATCCTGATCGTGCGCGAGCTGACCGGCGGTATCTACTTCGGCTCGCCACGCGGCGTGCGCGAGCTGGAGAATGGCGAGCGTCAGGCCTACGACACCCTGCCGTACAGCGAGAGCGAGATCCGCCGTATCGCTCGTGTCGGTTTCGACATGGCCCGCGTGCGTGGCAAGAAGGTCTGCTCGGTCGACAAGGCCAACGTGTTGGCCTCCAGCCAGCTGTGGCGCGAAATCGTCGAAGAAGTGGCCAAGGACTACCCGGACGTCGAACTGAGCCACATGTACGTCGATAACGCCGCCATGCAACTGGTGCGCGCGCCCAAGCAGTTCGACGTGATTGTCACCGACAACCTGTTCGGCGACATCCTGTCCGACCAGGCTTCGATGCTCACCGGTTCCATCGGCATGCTGCCGTCGGCGTCCCTGGACACCAACAACAAGGGCATGTACGAGCCTTGCCACGGCTCGGCACCGGACATCGCAGGACAAGGCATTGCCAACCCGCTGGCGACCATTCTGTCGGTATCGATGATGCTGCGTTACAGCTTCAACCTGAGTGAAGCGGCGGACGCGATCGAGAAGGCCGTGAGCCTGGTGCTGGACCAGGGTTTGCGCACCGGCGACATCTGGTCGCAGGGTTGCACCAAGGTTGGAACGCAAGAAATGGGCGACGCAGTAGTCGCCGCGCTGCGGAATCTGTAATCTCTCGGGCCCCCTTGCAGAAGTTTGCTGCAGGCGGCCCACTTTTTAACAAGGTGTAGTTGCGATGAAACGTGTAGGTCTGATCGGTTGGCGCGGTATGGTCGGTTCCGTGCTCATGCAGCGGATGCTGGAAGAGCAGGATTTCGATCTTATTGAGCCGGTGTTTTTCACCACTTCGAATGTGGGTGGCCAGGGGCCGTCTGTGGGCAAGGATATTGCCCCGCTCAAGGACGCCTACAGCATTGAAGAGCTGAAAACCCTCGACGTGATTGTGACCTGCCAGGGTGGCGACTACACCAGCGAAGTCTTCCCCAAGCTGCGCGAAGCCGGCTGGCAGGGTTACTGGATCGACGCCGCGTCGAGCCTGCGCATGCAGGACGACGCCGTGATCATCCTCGACCCGGTGAACCGCAAGGTCATCGACCAGCAGCTGGATGCGGGCACCAAGAACTACGTCGGCGGCAACTGCACCGTCAGCCTGATGCTGATGGGCCTGGGTGGCTTGTTCGAAGCCGGCCTGGTCGAGTGGATGAGTGCCATGACCTATCAGGCGGCCTCCGGTGCCGGCGCGCAGAACATGCGTGAACTGATCAAGCAGATGGGCGCGACCCACGCCGCCGTGGCCGATCAACTGGCCGACCCGGCCAGCGCGATCCTCGACATTGACCGCCGTGTGGCCGAAGCCATGCGCAGCGATGCGTACCCGACCGAGAACTTCGGCGTGCCATTGGCCGGTAGCCTGATCCCGTGGATCGACAAGGAACTGCCGAACGGCCAGAGCCGTGAAGAGTGGAAGGCCCAGGCCGAGACCAACAAGATCCTCGGCCGCTTCAAGAACCCGATCCCGGTGGATGGCATCTGCGTGCGTATCGGCGCGATGCGCTGCCACAGCCAGGCGCTGACCATCAAGCTGAACAAAGACGTGCCGATCGCCGATATCGAAGCGTTGATCAGCCAGCACAACCCATGGGTCAAGCTGGTGCCGAACAACCGCGACATCAGCATGCAGGAGCTGAGCCCGACCAAGGTCACCGGCACCCTGAACGTACCGGTGGGCCGCCTGCGCAAGCTGAACATGGGCACCCAGTACCTGGGCGCGTTCACCGTTGGCGACCAACTGCTGTGGGGCGCGGCCGAACCGCTGCGCCGCATGCTGCGGATCCTGCTGGAGCGTTGATCGCGTAAGGCAATCAGAAAACCCGCGACTGGTGACAGGCGCGGGTTTTTTGTTGTCCTTGAGACCCCATCGCAGGCAAGCCAGCTCCCACATTTTGATTTGTGAACACGGTCAAATGTGGGAGCTGGCTTGCCTGCGATGGGGCCATCAGCTTCACCACAAAAACTGGCCCAATTACCCCACCACCCGGTAAAGTGCCGCTCCCCCCGCAATGCCCGAGGCAGCCCCCATGACCCAGACCTTTGATATCGCCGTGATTGGCGCCACCGGCACTGTCGGTGAAACCCTGGTGCAGATCCTCGAAGAACTGGACTTCCCGGTGGGCGCCCTGCATTTGCTGGCTGGCAGCAACTCGGCGGGTGCGTCGGTGCCGTTTCGCGGCAAGAACGTGCGGGTCAAGGAAGTCGACGAGTTCGACTTCAGCAAGGTGCAGTTGGCGTTCTTTGCCGCGGGCCCGGCCGTGACCTTGAGCTTCGCCCCGCGCGCGACGGCGGCGGGTTGCTCGGTGATCGACCTGTCCGGCGCCTTGCCGGGTGACCAGGCACCTCAAGTCGTGCCGGAAGCCAATGCCCACGTACTTGATGGCCTGAAGAAGCCGTTTCAGCTCGGCAGCCCAAGCCCATCGGCGACCAATCTGGCGGTGGTGCTGGCGCCATTGCGCGGGTTGCTCGACATCCAGCGTGTCAGCGTCACTGCCAACCTTGCAATCTCTGCCCAAGGCCGCGAAGCCGTCAGCGAGTTGGCTCGTCAAACGGCCGAGCTGTTGAACGTACGCCCGATGGAACCTCAGTTTTTTGATCGCCAGGTAGCCTTCAACCTGCTGGCCCAGGTCGGCAAGTCAGATGCCCAAGGTCATACAGCCCTGGAGAAGCGCCTCGTACACGAGCTGCGCGCCGTGCTGGAAATGCCTTTGCTGAAGATTTCCGCAACCTGCGTTCAAGCCCCGGTGTTTTTTGGCGATAGCCTGACTGTGTCATTGCAATTGGGCGCGCCGGTCGATCTGGCAGCGGTCAACCGCGTGCTTGACGCCGCACCGGGTATCGAGCTGGTCGAGGAGGGGGATTACCCAACGGCCGTGGGCGATGCGGTGGGCCAGGACGTGGTCTACGTGGGCCGGGTTCGCGCAGGTGTGGATGACCCCGCGGAACTAAATCTGTGGCTGACGTCAGATAACGTACGCAAAGGCGCCGCCCTGAATGCGGTGCAACTGGCGCAGTTGTTGATAAAAGGCCTTGTGTAAAAGATACTTGGCGGCAATTTGTAGATTGATTCTAGCCAAGCGCTATGCTTGGCCCCAAGCAGCAAAAGATGCGCGTCGGTGACCTATCGGCTCGCCATGCCTTATGGCAGCGGTTACCAACCTTCTCGCGGGCCGGGGAGTGTTCAAACAAAGGATGAGGCTATGGTTCAAGTTCGCAAACTGGTGTTAGCAATAGCGGCCGCCTCGGCGCTGTCCTCCGGTATGGCGCAGGCGCTGCAGCTGGGGGAGATGACCCTCAAGTCGAAGTTGAACCAGCCGTTGTCGGTGGAAATCGAATTGCTCGATGTCGGTGGCCTCACCGCGTCCGAGATCACACCGAGCCTGGCGTCGTCCCAGGCGTTTGTGGACGCGGGTGTCGATCGCCAGGCGTTCCTCAATGACCTGACGTTTACCCCGGTCATCAACCCGAACGGCCGCAGTGTGGTGCGTGTCACCTCCAGCAAGCCGCTGCCCGATTCCTACGTGCGTTTCCTGTTGCAGGTGCAATGGCCCAATGGCCGCCTGATGCGCGACTACAGCGTGCTGCTCGACCCGGCCAAGTTTGACCAGTCGGCACCTGCACCGACAGCAGCGCCTGCGCCCGTCGTGCGCGCGAACACGCCGGCGAGTACCGCACCTGCTGTCAGCAAACCGGCCCAGCACACCACGACATCACGCGATACTTTGTGGGAAATTGCCGAGAAGAACCGCAATGGCGCGTCGGTGCAGCAAACGATGCTGGCCATCCAGGCGCTTAATCCGGATGCCTTCATCGACGGCAACATCAACCGCCTGAAAACCGGCCAGGTCCTGCGCCTGCCGGATCGTGTGCAAGCCACCAGCCTGCCGCAATCGAAGGCCATTGCCGAGGTGACCGCGCAGAACAATGCCTGGCGCCAGGGCCGTCGCGCGGCGACGAACCCGGTGGCCGGCAAGCAGCAACTGGACGCCACCAAGCGGACCCAGGCGGGCAGTGCCCCATCGACGACCAACGCCCAAGACAATTTGAGCCTGGTCTCGGCCGAGTCCGCCAAGAAAGGCGCGAAGGGCAAGGCGGGTGACAACCGTGCCCTGAGCGACAAGCTGGCGATGACCCAGGAACAACTGGACACCACCCGTCGCGACAACGAAGAACTGAAAAGCCGCGCGGCCGACCTGCAAAGCCAGTTGGACAAGCTGCAAAAGCTGATCCAGCTGAAAAACGATCAGCTGGCGCGCTTGCAGGCCGAAAAAGGCGACTCGGCTGCTGCTGCTCCTGCGACGGCAGCGATGCCGGCTCAGTTGGCCAACGCTCCGGCCGCCGCGGCACCTGCCACGCCTGCGCCTGCGACCCCGGAGGCCGCTGCGCCGGCCCCCGAGCCGATCAAGCCGCAAGCCGCGCCTGCCTCGGCCGAAGACAAATTCAATGACTTGCTGACCAACCCGATCTTGCTCGGCGTGGTCGGCGGTGCGGCAGGCCTGGTGGTGTTGTTGCTCCTGCTGCTGTGGGCGCGTCATCGCAATGCTCGCCGCGAAGAGGAAAAACACCTGCGCATGGCGCGGGCGCTGGCGGAAGAGCCGGAATTCACCTCCAACCTTGATCATGACCTGCCACCAGACAGCTTCGAAGGCCTGGAGGTACCTGCTCCCAATGTAAAGCTGGCAGCGGCCCCAACCCCCGCCCCGGTGGTTGAGGAGCCGGTAATCACACCAACCGTGGCCTCCGTGCTCGCACCGTTGGCCGTTGCAGTGGCGCCGATGAATTCCAGCGATGCCTTGGCTCAGGCCCAGTCCCATATCGATCGCGGCCACCTGAACCAGGCCGCCGATGTGCTGGAGCAGGCGATCAAGCACGAGCCAAAGCGCAGCGACCTGCGTTTGAAGCTGATGGAAGTCTACGGCCTGCAAAACGATAAGGACGGTTTCGTGACCCAGGAGCGTCAACTGGTGGCCAATGGTGAAAACCATGCCCAGGTTGAGCAGCTCAAGTCGCGCTTCCCGGCCATGGCCGTGTTGGCAGCCGGTGTCAGTGCCGCGGTTGCCGCCGCTGCGCTGGACGCCCAGTACGTCAAGGACCTGCTGGAAGACAAGCCGGCCGCACCGGCGCCGACGCCAGCCCCTGAGGCAGATGCGTTCGACACCGACTTCGACCTGAGCCTGGACGACCTGGAGGCCGCTTCCCCGGCTGTGGTCAATCCGGATGATGAGTTGAGCTTTGAGTCGGTGCTGCAACAGCAGACCGAAGCCAAGGCCAGCCCGGACGACCTGTCGGACTTTGACCTGGACCTGCAACTGGACGCGCCGACCTCTGTGCAGTCCGATGACGACTTCCTTTCGGGTCTTGAAGACCAGATGAAGGACGTGCCAGCCGTTGAGCCGCCGACCCTCACACCGGCTGCGCTGGACGATTTCGACCTGCCGGAAGACTTCGACCTGTCCCTGGCCGATGAGCCAGAGACGCCTGCTGCCGCCAAGCCTGATGCATTTGCGTCGGAACTGGATGACGTCAACGCTGAATTGGATCGTCTGTCCCAGAGCCTGGAACACCCGCCTATCGAGCCGTCCTTCACTGCTGAAGACGCGGCGCTGGGGGGCGATGAGCCGGAGTTCGATTTCCTCTCCGGCACCGATGAGGTCGCGACCAAGCTGGACCTGGCACAGGCCTATATCGATATGGGGGATGCCGACGGCGCGCGGGATATCCTCAGCGAAGTGCTGACCGAGGGTGACGAGGCCCAGCGCGGCGAGGCCAAGGAAATGCTCGGCCGACTGGCGTAACAGGCATTTGCTGACGCAACGGCGGCCTTCGGGTCGCCGTTTTGCATTTTAGGAGCCGGCTTGCCGGCGATAGCCCCGACTCGGTTTGGCTGCAAAGACCGCGTCGCTTGCATCGCAGGCAAGCCAGCTCCCACACAAATCGGCATAATGGCTACCTTTGCGCAACTCATCAGGCTCTCAGTTCTTGGCAAATATAGATAACCCGGCCGCCGAAATGGCGGCCGCAGGCTTTTACCGCATCGCCCTGGGCGTGGAATACAAAGGCTCGCGCTATCGCGGCTGGCAGCGCCAGGCCTCGGGTGTGCCCACGGTGCAGGAAACCCTGGAAAACGCCTTGTCGAAGGTCGCCGACTCGCCAATCTCGCTGATGTGCGCCGGGCGCACGGATGCCGGCGTTCACGCCTGTGGCCAGGTGGTGCACTTCGACACCCAGGCCGAGCGCTCGATGAAGGCGTGGGTCATGGGCGCTAATATCAATTTGCCCCATGACGTCAGCGTCAGTTGGGCCAAGGTCATGCCTGCGCACTTTCATGCGCGCTTCAAGGCCATCGCCCGGCGTTACCGCTACGTGATCTACAACGATCAGATCCGCCCGGCGCACCTCAACGAAGAAATCACCTGGAACCACCGCCCGTTGGACGCCGACCGCATGGCCGAGGCCGCGCAGTATCTGGTGGGTGTGCATGACTTCAGTGCGTTCCGTGCCGGCCAGTGCCAGGCCAAGTCGCCGATCAAGGAAGTCCACCACCTGCGGGTGACCCGCCACGGCAAGATGATCGTGCTGGATATCCGCGCCGGAGCGTTCCTGCACCATATGGTGCGCAACATCGCGGGTGTACTGATGACTATCGGCACGGGCGAGCGCCCGGTGGAGTGGGCCAAGGAAGTGCTGGAAAGCCGGATCCGCCGTACTGGTGGCGTGACGGCTCACCCCTTTGGCCTGTACCTGGTGGACGTGGAGTACCGCGACGAGTTCGAATTGCCGGATCGTTTCATCGGGCCGCACTTCCTCACCGGCTTCAGCGAACTTGGCGGCTGACGCCCGGAAAAGCTTTTGTTACCATCCGGGACTTTATCGGTCCGATGCCAGAGGTTTTTACGACATGTCCGCCGTTCGCAGCAAGATTTGCGGGATTACCCGCATAGAAGACGCGCTGGCGGCAGTCGAGGCGGGGGCGGATGCCATCGGTTTCGTGTTTTATGCCAAGAGCCCGCGCGCGGTGAATGTGTTGCAGGCGCGGGCGATCATCGCGGCACTGCCACCGTTCGTGACCACCGTGGGGTTGTTCGTCAACGCCAGCCGCTGCGAACTCAACGAAACCCTGGATGCCGTGCCGCTGGACATGCTGCAGTTTCACGGTGACGAAAGCCCTGACGAATGCGAGAGCTACCAGCGCCCGTACATCAAGGCGTTGCGCGTCAAGGCCGGCGACGATATCGCGGCGGCGTGCGCCGCTTACACCGGCGCTCGCGGGATTTTGCTGGACACCTATGTCGAAGGCGTACCCGGCGGTACCGGCGAGGCGTTCGACTGGTCGCTGATTCCCGAGGGGCTGAGCAAGCCGATCATCCTGGCGGGCGGGCTCAACCCCGCGAATGTCGGGGCTGCGATCGAGCAGGTGCACCCGTATGCCGTGGATGTCAGCGGTGGGGTGGAGCAGGGCAAGGGCATCAAGGATCACAGCAAGATTCGCGCATTCATGCAGGCCGTGCGCAACAGCAGTGGAGGGATGTGACGGCTGGCAGTCTGCCGCCGTCCATAACTACCACTGTGTGAAACAGCACCGGCGCCGCCTGCGGGAGGCCCGGAAATGAAGTGGCAACCTTGCACTGGCAGGTTGTCTGGAAGGCTGAGGATATGTGCAGGAAATGGCCGGTCGAACACCTGACCCCGTCCTGCATGCATCATCGCCACATATGAATTTAGCTCAAGGGCATACGCGGGGCTGTGTTCAAGCCACCGGTACTGGAGAAAGAAAGCATGAGCAACTGGTTAGTAGACAAACTGATCCCTTCGATCATGCGTTCCGAGGTGAAGAAAAGCTCGGTTCCTGAAGGTCTGTGGCACAAGTGCCCATCCTGCGACGCGGTGCTGTACCGCCCGGAGCTGGAAAAGACCCTGGACGTTTGCCCCAAGTGCAACCACCACATGCGTATCGGCGCCCGCGCCCGCATCGACATCTTCCTGGATGCCGAAGGCCGTAACGAGCTGGGTGCTGACCTGGAGCCGGTTGACCGTCTCAAGTTCCGCGACAGCAAGAAGTACAAGGACCGTCTGGTCGGTGCGCAGAAGCAGACCGGCGAGAAAGACGCGCTGATCTCCGTCAGCGGCAAGCTGCTGGGCATGCCCGTCGTCGTTTCGGCGTTCGAGTTCTCGTTCATGGGCGGCTCCATGGGTGCCATCGTCGGTGAGCGCTTTGTGCGCGCTGCCAACTACGCCCTGGAAAACCGTTGCCCGATGATCTGCTTCGCCGCCTCCGGTGGTGCGCGCATGCAGGAAGCCCTGATCTCCCTGATGCAAATGGCCAAGACCTCTGCGGTACTGGCGCGTCTGCGTGAAGAAGGCATCCCGTTCATCTCCGTGCTCACCGATCCGGTCTACGGCGGCGTTTCCGCCAGCCTGGCGATGCTGGGTGACGTGATCGTTGGCGAGCCAAAGGCCCTGATCGGCTTTGCTGGCCCGCGTGTGATCGAGCAGACCGTGCGTGAAAAACTGCCGGAAGGCTTCCAGCGCAGCGAGTTCCTGCTGGAGCACGGCGCGATCGACCTGATCATCCCGCGTGGCGAACTGCGCCCGCGCCTGGGTAACTTGCTGGCACAGATGATGGGCCTGCCGACGCCTGTCTACGTTGCGCCTAAAGTCGAACCCATCGTCGTGCCACCGGTGCCAGCAAACCTATGACCCAACGTACCCTGGGCGAATGGCTCGCCTACCTTGAGCAGTTGCATCCGTCCGCCATCGACATGGGCCTGGAGCGCTCGCAACAGGTAGCGGCCCGCCTCGGGTTGGGCCGCCCGGCACCGCGAGTGATCACGGTGACCGGCACCAACGGCAAAGGCTCTACCTGCGCCTTTGTCGCCGCGCTGCTGCAAGCCCAAGGGCTGAAAGTGGGCGTGTACAATTCCCCGCACCTGCTGCGTTACAACGAGCGGGTGCAGCTCAATGGCGTCGAAGCCACTGACGCGCAACTCTGTGAAGCCTTCGCCGCACTCGATGCCGGGCGTGGCGAGATTTCCCTGACCTACTTCGAAATGGGCACCCTGGCGGCGTTCTGGCTGTTCGAGCGTGCCCGGTTGGATGTGGTCGTGCTGGAAGTTGGCCTGGGCGGGCGCCTGGACACGGTCAATGTGGTGGACGCCGACCTGGCGTTGATCACCAGCATTGGTGTGGATCACGCTGATTACCTGGGCAATACCCGCGAATCCGTGGCTTTTGAGAAGGCTGGGATCTTCCGCTCGGGCAAACCGGCGCTGTGTGGTGATCTTGACCCGCCGCACACCTTGCTCGACAAGGTGCGTGAGCTGGATTGCCCGTTCTTCCTGCGCGGCCGCGAATTCAACCTGGAGATCAGTGATCAGCACTGGCAATGGCGTGGACGTGATGCGCGCGGCCAGGCTGTCGAGCTGCGCGACCTGCCATTACTGAACCTGCCGATGGAGAACGCCGCGCTGGCACTGCAGGCTTATCTGCTGCTGGACCTGCCGTGGAATGCCGAGCAGATCGCCGCCACCTTGCTGGCGACTCGCGTGGTGGGGCGTCTGGATCGTCGTGAGTTCGAATGGCAGGGCAAGCGCCTGAACCTGTTGCTGGACGTGGGGCACAACCCCCATGCCGCCGAGTACCTGGCGCAACGCCTGTCCCGAACGCCGCCGGTGGGGCGTCGCCTTGCAGTGTTTGGCTTGCTGGCCGACAAGGACCTGGAGGGCGTGGTCGCGCCTTTGCTGGGCAATGTCCAGGCCTGGGCTGTAGCGCCGCTGGATACGCCGCGCAGCCGCCCGGCCGCCGAGCTGGAAGTGGCGTTGCAGAACCTTGGTGCGCCGGTGGCGTCGTATGCAAGCGTCACCGCGGCGCTTGAAGCGCAGTGTGCGATGGCAACGGCCGAGGACGAAATCCTGTTGTTCGGATCATTTTATTGTGTTGCCGAGGCGCTTGAGTGGTTGGCCCGGCGCTCCACGGAGGAAGCTGCACATGGCATTACTGGATAGCGCATACAAGCAGCGAATGGTCGGAGCCCTGGTTCTGGTGGCGTTGGCGGTGATTTTTCTGCCGATGCTGTTTTCCCGCCAGGACGAGCAGCGCCAGGTGGTCGTAGAAGCCCCGGCTGCGCCCCAGGCGCCCGCTGTGCCTCAGGTGCAGGTTGAGCCGGTGGTGGTGCCCGAACCTCAGGCGTTGCCGGAAGAAGAGCCGGTGCCGACCGATGCGGAAGTGGCCGCCCAGCAACCGCCGTCTGCGCCTGTGCAGCCGAGTGTGCCAGTGGTCAAGCCGGCTGCGGCCAAGCCCGCTGCCCCGGCACCTGCACCCAAGCCCGTAGCGCCGCAACCGGCTGCGCCGGGTAAGCCGGATGTGGGGCAGAGCCGCATCGACCCGAATGGCTTGCCGATCAGTTGGTCCATCCAGGTTGCCAGCCTGGGCAACCGTGAAGGTGCCGATGCCTTGCAGAAAAAGCTGCGCAGCCAGGGCTATAACGCTTATATCCGCAGTGCTGATGGCAAGAACCGCGTTTTTATCGGGCCGCTGATCGAGCGTGCCGAGGCGGACCGCCTGCGGGACCTACTGGATCGCCAGCAGAACTTGAAGGGTTTCGTCACCCGTTTCCAGCCTGAGCGCGGTTAATACCGCCAGCCTCTGGTTGGAATGCAAGCCAAATGTGGGAGCTGGCTTGCCTGCGATGACGGTGGGTCAGTCAACAGTGATGTTGAATGTGCCAGCCCCATCGTAGGCAAGCCAGCTCCCACATTGGTTTTGGGGTGAGGTTGAAATCGGATATTCCAACCCCAACCTATTGATTTGCAAAGCAGCCGTAATCACAGCTTACCGATAGCCCAGCGCTCTGCTAAAATGCGCCGCCTCATCTGTCCGTAGGCTGCACTGTGCCATTTACCTGGGTTGATTGGGCGATCGTTGCCATCGTCGCCATCTCCGCTTTGATCAGTCTAAGCCGCGGCTTCGTAAAAGAAGCACTGTCGTTGCTGACCTGGATCATCGCAGGAGTCGTAGCCTGGATGTTCGGCGGTTCACTGTCGGTCTACCTGGCCGGATACATCGAGACACCTTCGGCTCGCGTCATCGCGGGCTGCGCCATCATGTTCATCGCCACGCTGCTGGTGGGGGCAATGGTCAATTATCTTATTGGCGAGTTGATACGTGTCACCGGCCTCTCCGGGACCGATCGATTTCTCGGCATGGCCTTCGGCGCCGCACGTGGCGGCTTGCTGGTGGTTGTGGCGGTCGGGCTGTTGAGCCTGGGGCCAGTACAGCAGGATTCGTGGTGGCAAGAGTCTGTGCTCGTGCCAAAATTTCTATTGGTTGCAGATTGGTCCAAGAACCTCATATTGGGGTGGAGCAGTCAGTGGCTGGCCAGCGGAATCAGCGTACCCGCTGACCTTCCGTTCAAGGAACACCTCTTACCGGCCAAAACGCCTCAGTAAGTTGTGTTCAGTCAAGATTCATTAAGTAGGGGTTGCGTCGCATGTGTGGCATCGTCGGTATCGTCGGTAAGTCGAACGTCAATCAGGCGCTGTATGACGCGCTAACCGTCCTCCAGCACCGCGGCCAGGACGCTGCCGGTATTGTGACCAGCCACGACGGCCGGTTATTCCTGCGCAAGGACAATGGCCTGGTTCGTGACGTGTTCCATCAGCGTCACATGCAGCGCCTGGTCGGGCACATGGGTATTGGCCATGTGCGTTATCCGACTGCCGGTAGCTCGACTTCGGCCGAAGCTCAACCGTTTTACGTCAACTCGCCTTACGGCATCACCCTGGCGCACAACGGTAACCTGACCAACGTTGAACAGCTGGCCAAGGAGATTTACGAATCTGACCTGCGCCACGTCAACACCAGCTCCGACTCGGAAGTGCTGCTCAACGTGTTCGCCCACGAGCTGGCCCAGCGCGGCAAGCTGCAGCCGACCGAAGAAGACGTGTTTGCCGCCGTGACCGACGTGCACAACCGTTGCGTCGGTGGTTACGCGGTGGTGGCCATGGTCACCGGTTATGGCATCGTTGGTTTCCGTGACCCCCACGGCATCCGCCCGATCGTGTTCGGCCAGCGTCACACCGACGAAGGCGTCGAGTACATGATCGCCTCCGAAAGCGTGTCCCTGGACGTGCTGGGTTTCACCCTGATTCGCGACCTCGCGCCGGGCGAAGCGGTGTACATCACCGAAGACGGCAAGCTGCACACCCGTCAATGCGCCGTGGCGCCGAAACTCACCCCGTGCATCTTCGAACACGTCTACCTGGCGCGTCCGGATTCGATCATTGACGGCGTTTCGGTCTACAAAGCGCGCCTGCGCATGGGCGAGAAGCTGGCCGAGAAGATCCTGCGCGAGCGCCCTGAACACGACATCGACGTGGTGATCCCGATTCCGGACACCAGCCGTACCGCTGCGCTGGAGCTGGCCAACCACTTGGGCGTCAAGTTCCGCGAAGGCTTCGTGAAGAACCGCTACATCGGCCGTACCTTCATCATGCCGGGCCAGGCAGCGCGCAAGAAGTCGGTGCGTCAGAAGCTCAACGCCATCGAGCTGGAATTCCGCGGCAAGAACGTGATGCTGGTGGATGACTCCATCGTACGCGGCACCACCTGCAAGCAGATCATCCAGATGGCCCGCGAAGCCGGTGCGAAGAACGTGTACTTCTGTTCCGCAGCGCCAGCCGTGCGTTACCCGAACGTTTACGGCATCGACATGCCGAGCGCCCACGAGCTGATCGCTCACAACCGTTCGACCCAGGACGTGGCTGACCTGATCGGCGCCGACTGGCTGATCTACCAGGACCTGCCGGACCTGATCGAAGCGGTCGGCGGTGGCAAGATCAAGATCGAGCAGTTCGACTGCGCCGTGTTCGACGGCAAGTACGTGACCGGTGACGTCGACGAGGCTTACCTGAACAAGATCGAGCAGGCGCGTAACGACTCCTCGAAGATCAAGACCCAGGCGGTCAGCGCGATCATCGATCTGTACAACAACTGAGTAGACACCGGCCCTGAGGGGCCGGTTTTGTATCTTAAATAAAGAATTGAGTAAGGAGTGGCAGCATGAGTCAGGAATGGGATGCCGGTCGGTTGGACAGCGACCTCGATGGCGTAGCTTTCGATACCCTGGCTGTGCGCGCTGGCCAGCACCGCACCCCGGAAGGTGAGCACGGTGATCCGATGTTCTTCACCTCCAGCTATGTGTTCCGCACCGCGGCCGATGCGGCTGCGCGGTTTGCCGGTGAAGTGCCGGGCAACGTCTATTCGCGCTACACCAACCCGACTGTGCGTGCGTTCGAAGAGCGTATCGCGGCGTTGGAGGGGGCTGAGCAGGCGGTGGCGACGGCAACCGGCATGGCAGCGATCCTGGCGGTGGTAATGAGCTTGTGCAGCGCGGGCGACCATGTGTTGGTGTCGCGCAGCGTGTTCGGCTCGACCATCAGCCTGTTCGAAAAGTATTTCAAGCGCTTCGGTATTGAAGTGGACTACGTGCCTCTGGCGGACTTGTCTGGCTGGGATAAGGCGATCAAGGCCAATACCAAGCTGCTGTTCGTCGAGTCGCCGTCCAACCCGCTGGCTGAACTGGTAGATATCGCCGCGTTGTCCGAAGTGGCTCACGCCAAGGGCGCGATGCTGGTGGTCGATAACTGCTTCTGCACGCCTGCGCTGCAACAGCCGTTGAAGCTGGGCGCGGACATTGTCGTGCACTCGGCCACCAAGTTCATCGACGGCCAGGGTCGTTGCATGGGCGGTGTGGTGGCCGGTCGCAGCGAGCAGATGAAAGAAGTCGTCGGCTTCCTGCGTACCGCTGGCCCGACCTTGAGCCCGTTCAACGCTTGGATCTTCCTCAAGGGCCTGGAAACCCTCAACCTGCGGATGAAGGCCCATTGCGCCAACGCCCAGGCGCTGGCCGAGTGGCTGGAGCAGCAGGACGGTATCGAGAAGGTGCATTACGCCGGCCTCAAGAGCCACCCGCAGCACGAGTTGGCCCAGCGCCAGCAGCGTGGCTTCGGTGCGGTGGTGAGCTTTGAAGTGAAGGGCGGCAAAGAGGGCGCCTGGCGCTTTATCGACGCCACGCGGCTGATCTCCATTACCGCCAACCTGGGTGACAGCAAGACCACCATTACCCATCCGAGCACCACGTCCCACGGGCGTCTGGCGCCGGCGGAGCGTGAAGCGGCCGGTATCCGCGACAGTCTGATCCGCATCGCGGTCGGCCTGGAAGATGTGGTCGACCTGCAGGCTGACCTGGCTCGCGGGCTGGCAGCCTTGTGATCGAGTGGTCCATGGAAGCAGCGACGGCCAGTAACGGCCGTGTAGCGTTGGTGACAGGCGCCGCGCGGGGCATCGGCCTCGGTATCGCGGCGTGGCTGATCAGTGAAGGCTGGCAGGTGGTGTTGACCGACCTGGATCGCGAGCGCGGTGCCAAGGTGTCCAAGGTGCTGGGCGACAACGCCTGGTTTATCACCATGGACGTGGCTGACGAGAAACAGGTGGCCCAGGGCGTTGCCGAGGTGCTCGGCCAGTTCGGGCGCCTGGATGCGTTGGTGTGCAACGCTGCAGTGGCTGACCCGCACAACATCACCCTGGAAAGCCTTGACCTGGCTTACTGGAACCGGGTGTTGGCGGTGAACCTGAGCGGGCCGATGCTGCTGGCCAAGCACTGCGCGCCGTACCTGCGTGCTCACGGTGGGGCGATCGTCAACCTGGCCTCGACCCGCGCCCGTCAATCGGAACCGGACAGCGAAGCCTATGCGGCGAGCAAGGGTGGCTTGCTGGCCCTGACTCACGCACTGGCCATGAGCCTGGGGCCGGAAGTGCGGGTCAATGCCGTCAGCCCGGGCTGGATCGACGCGCGTGACCCGGCTGCGCGCCGTGCCGAGCCGTTGAGCGATGCTGATCATGCTCAGCATCCGGCGGGCAGGGTAGGCACGGTGGAAGATGTTGCTGCGATGGTCGCGTGGCTGTTGTCGCGTCAGGCAGGCTTTGTCACCGGGCAAGAGTTTGTGGTGGACGGTGGCATGAGCAAGAAGATGATTTACAGCGAGTGAGGCGGGTGGCCGTCTTGAAGTAATTTTGTCTTTTTCAGAAAAACTTCAAGCAGGGTATTGACTTAGGTCCGTTACCTGCGTAAATTTCGCGGCCTCAACGAAGCAAAGGGTGATTAGCTCAGCTGGGAGAGCATCTGCCTTACAAGCAGAGGGTCGGCGGTTCGATCCCGTCATCACCCACCACTTCTTGAGAGTTTTGCCCCAGGGCAAGACGCAACGTTAAAGGTTGCACCGACGCGCAGCGGTAGTTCAGTCGGTTAGAATACCGGCCTGTCACGCCGGGGGTCGCGGGTTCGAGTCCCGTCCGCTGC
>NZ_JBWKRS010000056.1:0-28074 GCF_059419385.1 Pseudomonas sp. GW821-FHT05H12
CTGTCGGATTACGGGCACACCGAGCCTAGGCGAGGTGCCGAGTGTTGGGGCAAGAGCCCTTTGGTTACTTTGGGGCTTTTCCAAAGTGACCCGCCGTAAGGGCGGAACCCTAAGCCGCCGTTACCCAAAAAACGGATATGTACACAAAACAGGGCCAAACCAATGAGCCTGCTCCCCTACGCCTGGGCCAAATCCCAACGCATCCTCCTGCGCCCCACCGAAGCCGGCCACCTGCTGACCGTGTGCCCCTCAACCCCCGGCTGGTCCATCAGCGAAGTCCAACGCCAGTTCGGCCAATCCCCCATCGACCACGTGCGCGATGACGAGCTCGACGGCCTGCTCGCCAGCGCCTACGCCGACACCGGCAGTGCCGCCGCCGTGGTGGGCGCCGCCGAAAACGAGGTCGACCTCGACCGCCTCATGCAAGACATGCCCGAAGTCACCGACCTGCTCGACACCCAGGACGGCGCCCCGGTGATCCGCATGATCAACGCCTTGCTCACCCAGGCCGCCCGCGACGAAGCCAGTGACATCCACATCGAACCCTACGAAACCCACTCCGTGGTGCGCTACCGCGTCGACGGCACCCTGCGTGACGTGGTCTCGCCCCGCAAGGCCCTGCACGGCGCGCTGGTGTCGCGCATCAAGATCATGGCCCAACTCGATATCGCCGAAAAACGCCTGCCCCAGGACGGCCGCATTGCCCTGCGCGTGGCCGGGCGGCCCATCGACATTCGGGTGTCTACGGTGCCCACCGGCCATGGCGAACGCGTGGTCATGCGTCTGCTGGACAAACAAGCCGGGCGCCTGCAGCTGGAAACCCTGGGCATGGAGCCGCACTTGCTGGCGCGCCTGGACACGCTGATCCGCCAACCCCACGGCATCGTGCTGGTCACCGGCCCCACCGGCAGCGGCAAGACCACCAGCCTTTACGCCGCCCTGGCGCGGCTGGATGCGAGTACCAGCAACATCCTCACCGTGGAAGACCCGGTGGAGTATGACCTGCCGGGCATCAGCCAGATCCAGGTCAACGCCAAGATCGACATGACCTTCGGCCTGGCCTTGCGCGCGATCCTGCGCCAGGACCCGGACATCATCATGATCGGTGAGATCCGCGACCTGGAGACCGCGCAAATCGCTGTGCAGGCCTCGCTCACCGGTCACCTGGTGCTGGCAACCTTGCACACCAATGACGCGGTGTCGGCGGTCAACCGGCTGACCGACATGGGCGTCGAGCCGTTCCTGCTGGCCTCGTCGCTGTTGGGCGTGTTGGCCCAGCGCCTGGTGCGCCGCCTGTGCCCGCACTGCAAGCAGGAAGACCCGGCTGCGCCTGGCACTTGGCGCCCGGTGGGCTGTGCCCAGTGCAATCAGGTCGGCTACAGCGGCCGTACCGGTATCCATGAATTGTTCTGCGTCGATGACGATGTGCGCAGCCTGATCCACCAGGGCGCCGGTGAGCAGGACCTGCGCGTGGCTGCGCGCCGTGCCGGGATGTTCAGCATGCGTGAAGACGGCGAGCGCTGGGTGCGCAGCGGCACCACCGCGCCGGAAGAAATCCTGCGTGTGACACGGGACGCCTGATGAATCGCTATCGCTATGAAGCCGCCGATGCCAGCGGCAAAGTCGAGGCAGGGCATGTGGAAGCCGACAGCCAGAGCGCGGCGTTTGCCAGCTTGCGCAGCCGTGGCTTGACCGCGTTGCTGGTGCAAATCGAAGGCAACCCACAATCGGCGGCCGGCAGCAGCCTGTTCGCCGCCAAACTGTCGGACAACGACCTGGCCTGGGCCACGCGCCAGTTGGCCAGCCTGCTGGGGGCGAGCCTGCCACTGGAAGCGGCGCTGAGTGCGACCGTGGAGCAGGCCGAGAAAAAACACATCGCCCAGACCTTGAGCGCGGTGCGCGCGGATGTGCGTGGCGGCATGCGCCTGGCCGATGCGTTGGCGGCGCGGCCCCGGGATTTCCCGTCGATCTACCGGGCGCTGATCGCGGCAGGGGAGGAGTCCGGTGACCTCGCCCAGGTGATGGAGCGCCTGGCCGACTACATCGAAGAGCGCAACAACCTGCGGGGCAAGATCCTCACCGCGTTCATTTACCCGGGCGTGGTGGGGCTGGTGTCCATCGGCATCGTGATATTCCTGTTGAGCTACGTGGTGCCCCAGGTGGTCAGCGCGTTTTCCCAGGCGCGCCAGGATTTGCCGGGACTGACCCTGGCGATGCTTAACGCCAGTGACTTCATTCGCGCCTGGGGCTGGCTGTGTTTTGCCGGGATCGTCGGCAGTTTCTGGGGCTGGCGCCTGTACCTGCGCAACCCTGTGGCGCGTTTGAACTGGCACAGCCGCGTGCTGCGTTTGCCGCTGATCGGGCGCTTTGTGCTGGGCCTCAATACCGCACGGTTCGCCTCTACCCTGGCGATCCTCGGCGGCGCCGGTGTGCCGCTGTTGCGCGCACTGGAGGCGGCGCGCCAGACCTTGTCCAACGATCGCCTGAGCCAGAGCGTCAACGATGCGACGGCCAAGGTGCGTGAAGGTGTCAACCTGGCGCCGGCCCTGGCCGTGGAAAAAGTCTTCCCGCCGGTGCTGATCCACCTGATTGCCAGCGGCGAAAAAACCGGCTCGCTGCCGCCGATGCTGGAGCGTGCGGCGCAAACCCTGTCCCGCGACATCGAGCGGCGCGCCATGGGCATGACCGCGTTGCTCGAACCGCTGATGATCGTGGTGATGGGCGCGGTGGTGCTGGTGATCGTGATGGCGGTGCTGCTGCCGATCATCGAGATCAACCAACTGGTCACTTGACTGCACCGATACTGTAGGAGCCGGCTTGCCGGCGATTGCGACCTGTCTGCTCGCTCATTCGAAACGGACCCACCGCGATCGCCGGCAAGCCGGCTCCTAGGGTTTTTTCCGCGGTGCCTTTTTGGCTCCCGTCGCTAAATCTCTCATCCTCGGGTTCCTCATTCCGTCATATTTTCCGGTTTACGCCGCTTCCAGCAAACCCGCCTGAAACCTCGCTGTCACCTCCCGCCAAACCGCTCAAAACGATGACCAAAACACCCGAGAATCTTTTTAAAAATCAACGCCTTTCTCCCGAGGTTTTTTCCCACAACCGTCATCGGAAACTGCGACTTTCTCTCCCATGGTTTCACCCCCCAGTCACCCCCAGTACACGGCTTGGGATTGGAGCCATGGCGTCATGCAAGAGCCATCTACCCCAAACGTACAAACACGACGAAAGGAGCTTCTTCATGTTTAAGCGCAACGTTCTCGCGGTATCCATGACCCTCGCTGCACTGTGTTCGGCCCAGGCTGCAATGGCTGACATCAACGGCGGCGGCGCTACCCTGCCACAGGCGCTGTACCAGACTTCCGGCGTACTCACCGCCGGCTTCGCTCCCTACATCGGCGTCGGCAGCGGCAACGGCAAGGCTGCCTTCCTGAACAATGACTACACCAAGTTCGTGGCCGGCGTTACTGACAAGAATGTGCACTGGGCCGGTAGCGACTCCAAGCTGACCACCGCTGAACTGTCGACCTACGCGACTGCCAAGCAACCGACCTGGGGCAAGCTTATCCAGGTGCCGTCTGTGGGCACCGCGGTGGCTATCCCGTTCAACAAGAGCGGTACTGCAGCCGTTGACCTGAGCGTCAACGAGCTGTGCGGTGTGTTCTCGGGCCGTATCGTTGACTGGAACGGCATCTCCGGTTCCGGTCGTACGGGTGCGATCAAAGTGGTTTACCGCAGCGAAAGCAGCGGCACTACCGAGCTGTTCACCCGTTTCCTCAACGCCAAGTGCGCTGAAACCGGTACCTTCAACGTCACCACCACCTTCGGCACCAGCTACACCGGTGGCCTGCCTGCCGGCGCTGTTTCTGCCACTGGCAGCCAAGGCGTGATGACTGCCCTGGCTGGCGCCGACGGCGGTATCACCTACATGAGCCCAGACTTTGCCGCGCCAACCCTGGCTGGCCTGGACGACGCTACCAAGGTTGCTCGCGTAGGCAAGGATGTCGCCGCTAACGTTCAAGGCGTTTCGCCTGCTGCTGCCAACGTATCGGCCGCCATCAACGCCGTACCGTTGCCTGCCGCTACCGACCGCGACAAACCAGACGCCTGGGTGCCAGTATTCGGTAAAGCCAACACCGCCGGTGTCGTGCCTTACCCAACGTCGGGCTACCCGATCCTGGGCTTCACCAACCTGATCTTCAGCCAGTGCTACGCCGACGCTACCCAAACCACCCAAGTGCGTGATTTCTTCACCAAGCACTACGGCGCATCGGCCAACAACGATGCCGCGATTACCGCCAATGCCTTCGTGCCGCTGCCAACCGCTTGGAAAGCCGCTATCCGCGGTAGCTTCCTGACCGCCAGCAACGCCCTGAGCATCGGCAACACCAACGTCTGCAACGGTATCGGTCGTCCGCTGTAACCCAAGCGTTCAAAGACCTGCAACACCCGATCAGCAACGGCCTGCGCCGTTGCTGATTTTTGCGTGGGTGCGGTTTTCAACCCGTTATCAGGCCTTTATGAACTTTGCATGACAGAAGTTCAGTCGCGCCCCTCGCCAACCGCCTAACTCTCATACGTGATCCTGTCGTGCCTGATGGCCCCCGCACGAAAACAACGAAGGAAGATGCCCGATGGTCCGCTGCAAACCCCCGGTTAACCGCAAAGCCCACCCCGTGTTGCGCCTCAAGCCCCTGGCCCATGCCATTGCCTTGTTGATGGTGGCGGGCAACGCCCACGCGGCTTCGGCGTTCAGTTCCGGTTGGTTCGCGGCCAAGGGCGCGAGCCAGGCGGCGACGGCAGCCCGTACCGGTGCGGGGCAGGTGCCGGGGATTCCGTCGTTGAACCAGCAGGCGCAGGTCAACCAGCAGTTGTCGCGCTCCATCAGCACGCTCAATGCCAGTGTCGCGGCAATCGCGGCCCAACAGGCGGCGCAAGCGGCGGGGCGCCAGGCGGCGTTCGGCCAGGTGTCGAACATTCCCGACGGCCTCGGCAAGGGCGGTTTGCAAGTCGATAACAGCCTGACTCAAGGCTGGACCAACGCCAAGGGCCCGGTGCAGACCCAGGCCGGCGGCAAGACCACCGTGACCATCGAGCAGACCGCCGACAAGGCGATCCTCAATTGGGAGACCTTCAACGTCGGGCGCAACACCACGGTCGATTTCCAGCAGCAGTCCAACTGGGCGGTGCTCAACCGCGTCAACGACCCCGACGCACGCCCCAGCGAGATCCAGGGCCAGATCAACGGCGCTGGCACCGTGATGATCATGAACCGCAACGGTGTGGTCTTCAGCGGCACCAGCCAGGTCAACGTGCGGAACCTGGTGGCCGCCGCCGCGACCATCACCGATGACCAGTTCACCCAGCGTGGCCTCTACGTCGACGCCACGGGCACCCAGCCGACCTTCACCGATGCAGCGGGCAAGGTCGAAGTACAGCGGGGTGCGCTGATCCAGACCCACAACCCGGCCACGTCCACCGATGCCGGGGGGTATGCCTTGCTGTTGGGTGCCGAAGTGGAAAACGCCGGCACCATCATCACGGCCAAGGGCCAGACCACCCTGGCAGCTGGCGACAGCTTCTATATTCGCAAGGGTGTCAGCACCACCGGCAATGACCGCTCCACTACCCGGGGCAACGAGGTGGCTACCAGCCTCAAAGCCGGCAGCACGGCCGGCAAAGTCACCAACAATGGGCTGATCATGGCCTCCACCGGTGACATCACCCTGACCGGGCACCAGGTGCAGCAGAACGGCGTGGCCCTGGCCAGCACCTCGGTGGATACGCGCGGCACGATCCACCTGCTCAACTCCGCCACCGACACCACCGGTAGCGTGACCCTGGGCGAGGGCAGTACTACCGCGATCCTGTTGGACAGCAGCGGCAGCACCGCCCTCGACAGCCAGAAGAACAATGGCTTGATCAAGCTCGACGGTACGCCCGCCAACCAGATCACCGGCCAGTTCAACAACCTCAGTGCTGTGGTCGACCGCACCGACCAGTCGCGCATCGAGATCGTCAGCGGCGGCACCGTGGATTTCCAGAAGGGCTCGATCACCCTGGCCACCGGTGGCCAGGTGGCGGTCAGTGCCGGGCAGCGCAGCCTGGTGCGTGATGGGGCGAAGATCGACGTGTCGGGTGCGGTCGGCGTCAAGGTGTCGATGGAATCCAACAACATCAAGATCAACGTCCAGGGCAACGAACAGCGCGATGCGCCGGTCAACCGCGACGGCGGGCAACTGATCAACAACGATGTGTGGGTCGATCTGCGTGAACTGGTGTTCGTGCCGGCCGGTACCAACGGCTATGCCACGGACCGTTGGTACACCGCCGGCGGTTTGCTGGAGGTGGGCGGCTACCTTGGCACCCAGGGGCATTCGGTGGGCGAGTGGATGGCCCAGGGCGGCACCGTGACCTTTACCGGCAAAGAAGTGGTGACCCAACAGGGCGCACAGATCAACCTGTCGGGCGGTACCGTGGATGTGCAGGCCGGGTATATCCAGCAGACCTGGCTCAAAGGCCCCGATGGGCGCTTGTATGAGTTGTCCAAGGCACCAGGGGACATCCTGTATTCCGGGTTCTACAAGGGTTTTGAGGACGCCAGCGCACGCTGGGGCCAGACGGCGTATTACTACAACCCGCTGATTGCCCCGCAACGCCGCTACGAGGCCGGTTATACCGTGGGGCGTGATGCCGGCAAGCTGGTGATCGGCACCACCAGCGCAGTGCTCGAAGGCCAGGTGATCAGCGATGTGTTCCAGGGCGATCGCCAGACCCAGGCACCGAACATCAACCTCGACGGCTACCAGCAATCCCAGAAGGCCAGGGCGCAGCGCGCGCAGTTGATCATTGGCCAGTACATCCCGATCTACAACAAGACCACTGGCACGCTGCGCTACGCCTTGGGCGCCAGCACCAATGAGGTACTGATCGACAGCAATACTCAGAAAATCGCCGATGGCCTGGACCTCGGCACCGCATTGCCGGCCGATCGCCAAGGCAAAATGGTGCTCGACAGCGACTCGCTCAACGGCCTGGAACTGGGCGCGATCAAGGTCGGTGCCAAGCAACAGATCACCGTCAACGGTGCGCTCAAGGTGGCTGACGGTGGCGACATCACGCTGTACGGCCCCGGGGTATCCATCAACGCCAACCTGACGGCCCATGGCGGCAGCATCAACGCGGGGAACATCCTCAACCAGGTCAACCTCAATTCGGGCAATACCGTCGGTGATGTGATCCTGGCGGGCAGTGGGCGGCTTGATGTGGCCACCGGGGTCAAGCTCGATGCCACCGGGCGCTGGAACAACCTGCTGCTGGACCCGAACAATCGTGACGGCGTGGCGTATGTGAACGGCGGCAAAGTGTCGTTGCGCAGCTCCGGCAATGTGAACCTCGCCGCGGGTAGCGTGGTGGACGCGTCTTCCGGCGCCACCCTGGGTGTGGATGGCAAGCTCAGCGGCGGCAAGGGCGGCGACGTGACCCTTGGTGCGCTCGGCGCCCTGGGGCTCAACGGTGAAGTTCGCGGGTATGGCGTCAACGGTGGCGGCACCCTCGCGTTGCAAGCGCGCAAGGTGCAGATCGGTGACAGTGCCACGGCGCCCGCCGCCGACACGTTGAAACTGGGCGGCGATTTCTTCAACAAGGGCTTCTCGGCCTATGACATCACCGGCAACGAAGGGCTGTTGGTCACCGATGGCACGCGGGTGGATGTCACCACACCGGTCTTGCGTGCAGGCGAGCAGACGTCCGCCACGCCCAGTGGCAGCGACCCGGCTGCGGCCCTGGAGCGCTGGACGCCAGCGTTGTATCAAGAGGACGCGACCAAGGGCGTGCTGACCCAGCGCCGTGGCGCCAGCCTGACCCTGACGGCCGGACGGCAGGAATCGACGGCGGCCGAATTGGCCACGACCAGTCTGGTGGTAGGCCAGGGTGCGGTGATCAATGTCGACCCGGGCCAGGGCATCAACCTGCGCAGCGTCGGGCAACTGACCCTGAACGGCACCCTCAATGCCTGGGGTGGCAACGTCACTCTGGGCGGCCTCACCGCAGTCGGCTCCGAGGCAGCCAATGCGGCAGGCCATGGCCGTTCGATCTGGATTGGCGAGCAGGCGCTGATCGATGTGGCCGCCCGGGCCGTGAGCGCCGTGGACAACCGTGGCCGCTACTACGGTCAGGTACGCAATGGCGGCAAGATCAGCATCGGCGGCGACATCGACCTGGCCACCGGCATTGCCAAGGCCAGCGACTTGTTCGTGGTGGTGCGTGAAGGGGCACGCCTGGACGCTTCCGGCACCCGCGCAACCCTGGATATTCCGGGGCAGGGCCGCGTGCAGGTGGCCAGCAATGGCGGCAGCATCAGCCTGGCGTCCAACAATGGCCTGTACCTGGATGGCAGCGTTGTCGCCCGGGCTGGCGGGGCCGGTGCTGCAGGCGGCAGCCTGTCGCTGGCGTTGGAAACGCCTTACTACCTCAAGTCTGCCGTGACCGACCGGGTGCTAAACGTTCGCGAACTGGTGATCAGCCAAACCCATCAAGGCAGCGTGTTGCCGGGCACTGCCGAGGATGCGGCCGGCAACCTGGAATACGGCCACGCTCGCCTCGGGGTGGACCAGGTCCGCGCCGGTGGCTTCGACAACCTGGCCTTGCTCAGCAACGGCCTGCTGAGTTTTGACGGCGACGTCTCGCTGAACATGGGCCAGAGCCTGCGCCTGTACAGCGGCGCCATGGGCCTGAGTGAAAACGCTGCGGCCCAGTCGCGCATCAACCTGTCGGCGCCTTACCTGTTGCTGGCGGGCATCCTGGCACCGCTGGACCCGAGCAAGGACCAATACCTGCACCCGGTATTGGCCTCCAACATGTCGCAACGTGCCAGCCAAGCCGTGTTTAACGCCAGCGGCAACCTGATCGACGTGCGCGGCAACGTGCTGTTTGGCAACACGAGTGAGCTGACACGCAGCGACGCCAGCAAGGTGAGCGTTGATCGTCGTGGCTTCGATGATGTGCAACTGAACAGCCAGGGTGACCTGCGCTTCCTGGCCGGGGCCGGTGCGGATGTGATCGCACAGGGCATCAGCACGCAGTTGCTGACCCGGGGCGACCTGACCTTGCGTGCAGCGCAGCTGTACCCGACCACCGAAGTCGGCGCCAGGGTGTTGGCCGGCTACCTGAACAAGGCGGCGGCCGACGGTTCGGGCTTCAACTTCGACCCCACCCGCACCTTGACCATCGCGCGCACCGGCAACAGCAACGCAGCAGTGCCTTACTCGGCATTTGGCCGCTTGCAACTGGGCGGCCCGACCATCAAGCAGGGCGGGGTGGTGCGTGCACCGCTGGGGTTGATCGAGATCGGCAACCTGGGCACCAGCCACGTCGAATTGCTGCCCGGCAGCCTGACCTCGGTGAGCGGCAAGGGCCTGGTGCTGCCCTATGGCGGCACGGTGGATGGCCAGGTCTACAAGTACAACGGCAAGACGGTGACGTTCCTGGGCCAGGGCGCCATTCCCAACGAGAACGGCAGCCTCAATGTGGGGATTGTGCTGGGTGGTCAGACACTGAAGGTCATGCCTGACGCCACCGTGGACCTGTCCGGTGGCGGTGAGCTGCTCGGGGCCGGGTTCATTTCCGGTCGCGGCGGCTCCACAGATGCCCGCTACAACCCGTTGGTGCAGTTTGGTGCCACGGGCGGGTTTGTGTTGCCAGGGCTGGGCACCAACCCGATCTACGCGATTGTGCCGGGTGTACAACCTGGCTACGCCCCGGTGGCGCCGGAGGGCGGCGCGGTGGATCCGCTGATTGGCCAGCAGATCACCATCGGTGCCGGCGTACCGGGCCTGGCGGCAGGTACCTACACGCTGATGCCGTCCAACTATGCCTTGATGCCCGGCGCCTTCCGCGTGGAAATCAACGGCCTGGCGGGGCTGGGCAGCGACGGTTCGGCCCAGGCGTTGCGCAATGGCTCCTGGTCTACCGCCGGGCGCTTGTCCATTGCCAATACCGGCATCAGCAACAGCACGCTCAGCCAGGTAATTCTCACCTCGGCCGATACCCTGCGCCGTTACTCCCAATATAACGAAACCGGCTACGCCCAGTTTGCCGTGGCCGATGCCGCGCGGCTGGGCGTGCCCCGTGCCTTGCTGCCGGTGGACGCCAAAACCCTGCAACTGAACCTGCGCTCAGGTGCGGGCACGGACGCCTTTTCGTTCCAGGGCATCGGTCGCTTCGACGCGGCCGAGGGTGGCTATGGCGGCACTGTGGCGCTGACCAACGCCAGCCGGGGCGTTGACAAGGACATCGAAATTGTCGCGGCGGGCAAGGGCGCCACCGCGGGTTTCAGCGGCATCAGCGTGGAGGCCGACAGCCTCAATGCGCTGGGTGCGGCGCGCCTGCTGGTCGGTGGCATGACCGTGGTGATGTATGGCCAGGGCGGCAACTACATCGGCCTGACCAACGCGGCCTCAAGCTCCATCGTTTTGCGTGAGGGCGCGACGTTGGCGGCACCGGAAGTAATGCTGGCAACCACCTCCGGCAAAATTACCGTGGAACAAGGTGCGTCGATCAACACGATCGGTCGCGGCAAGGCCAGCTATGACGCCCGCGACGGTTTTGTCTACAAGCTGGCGAATGTCCTGGCAGTGTCCAACGGTTTGCTCAATATCGTTGCGTCGCCGTCTTCCAATGGCACCAGTGGCGGCATCGAGCTGGGCGGGTGCAGTGGTGCGCCATGCAGCGGGCAGACCGCGTTGTATTCCGAAGGCACGATCGTCGCGTTGACCGACAGCACCTTGCAGATGGGCGATGCAGTGCGCTACGGCACCCGCCACCTGAACCTCGGGGTGTCCAGCATCAACGTTGGCAGCCCCGAAGCCCTGGCCGACGCGGCGGCAGGCCATCGCTTGCCAGCGGGCTTGACCCTCAACCAGCAAGTACTGGAGCGCCTGCTGCGCGGCGATACCCAGTTCGGTGCGCCGGCCCTGGAGACCCTGCAACTGTCGGCGCGCGACAGCCTCAATTTCTACGGCACCACCACCCTGGATACCTATGACGCCGTGACCGGCAAGTCCCTGCTGAGCAACCTGATGCTCTCCACACCGGCGATTTATGGCGCCGGCGGGGCCAATGACGTGGCGACCATCCACACCGCCAACCTGATCTGGCAGGGCACCGATGCCGCGCCGGGCGCAGTGGTGGGCGGCGGTGCTGGCACGGGCGGCGGGCGCCTGGACATCAATGCCGAGCGCATCGAGTTCGGCTATGGGGCTTTCGCCCAACCGAGCACCACCAAGTCCTTCGACCGCCTGGCCCTGGGCTTTGCCAACGTTAACCTCACTGCCAGCGAGCGCATCACCGCCAATCACAAGGGCAGCCTGTCGGTGTACCAGAGCCAGGGCGCCTACGATGCCGTCAAGGGCTTCTCCTACAGCGGTGGCAACCTGAATATCCTCACGCCGTTGATGACGGGCGAAGCCGGTTCGGTCAACCGCATCACTGCCGGTGGCGCGATCGATGTGAGCGCTTCGGCGGGCCCGGTGGGCAAAGTCGACGGCATCGGCGCCGAGTTGTCCTTGCAGGGCGACAGCATTCGCCTGGCCACTGCGGTGGTATTGCCGAGCGGCAAGGTGACTCTGGGCGCTCGGGGTGACGTGGTGTTGACCGATGCGGCCTTGATTGACGTCGCCGGTCGCGCCATCCCGTTCAACGACCTGACCAAGTACAGCGCGGGCGGCGAAGTGCTGTTGGAAAGCCGCGCAGGAAACGTCGTGCAGGCAGCTGGTTCGACCATCGACCTGTCGGCCCGTTACAACCAGGCCGGTCGATTGCGCGCGGTGGCCGTGGACAGCGCGGCGGGGATGGTCGACCTCGCGGGCAAGATTGTTGCCGGCACCAACGGTTATTACGACGCAGGTGGCACCTTGGTGCCGTACCTGGCCGGTGCGGTGGAAGTCCAGGCCCAGCGCCTGGGTGCCAGCGGTACGTTGACTGAGCAGTTCGCGGCCCTCAACCAGCGCCTCAACGCGGGCCAGGTGTTCGGGGCCCGCAGCTTCCAGCTCAAGCAGGGCGACCTGGTCATCGGCAATGACGTCAAGGCCAATACCGTCAATGTCTCGGTGGACAACGGCAGCTTGCGCGTGACCGGCCGGGTGGACGCCAGCGGCGAACGCGTGGGCGCGATCAACCTCGCCGCCAAGCAGGGCCTGACCCTGGACGGCAGCGCCGTACTCGACGCCCACGGCACGCAACTGCGGGTAGACAGCTACGGCAAGATCATCGACTCGCCCAACCGCGCCACCGTTGTGCTGAGTTCCGGTGCCGGCCAACTGACCTTGGCTGACGGCGCGCGCATCGACCTGCGCCACGGTACCGACGCCACCGGCAATGACGGGCGCAGCCGTGGCACCCTGGAGTTGAACGCGCCGCGGATCATCAAACCCGACGGCACCAGCAATGACATTGACATCGACGCCAGCGGGCACCTGAGCATCGACGGTGCGCGCTCCATAGCCCTCAACGGGATGATCACCTACGACGACGCACCCACCAAGACCGATGCCACGCCTAACGGGCAGCCTTACCAGGCCATCGACCAGGCGTACCTGGATGCCAAGCACGTGTTGAGCACCGCCTTCATCAACGCGGCCCTCGGCAACAGCAACCTG
Source organism: Pseudomonas sp. GW821-FHT05H12 (assembly GCF_059419385.1). NCBI lineage: Bacteria > Pseudomonadati > Pseudomonadota > Gammaproteobacteria > Pseudomonadales > Pseudomonadaceae > Pseudomonas > Pseudomonas sp. GW821-FHT05H12. The sequence continues at coordinate 12,657 of NZ_JBWKRS010000056.1, forward strand.
CTGCAAAACAAGCTCGCCGGGTTGAACAACGCCACCTACGGCGACACCTTCCACCTGCGTCCAGGCGTGGAAATCATCAGCAAGACGCCGGACGGCGACCTGGTGGTGCAGGGCGACCTGGACCTGTCGGGTTATCGCTACGCCAGCCTCAAGTCGACCCAGCCGCCCGAAGCCGGCAGCCTGACCCTTCGCGCCGGTGGCGACCTGAACATCTACGGCAGCATCAACGACGGCTTCGCTGCGCCATCGGAAACGGACGACGACAATGGCTGGATACTGCGTGCGGGCATCGACTACACCGGCGGCACGGTGGTGGTGCCGGGCAGTGGGGTGACCCTGGCCGATGGCACCGTGTTTCCCAAGGGGAGTACGCTGAATTTCGATTTGCAGACCAAGCCCTTGTCGTTGCCAGCGGGTACTCGCCTGCCGGTCGCGGCGACGCTCAGCCAGCCGCTGGTGCTGCCTGCCGGCACCGTGTTGTCGGCCGCTGTCCGGGATGCCTCGGGTAACGTGCTGTTCGCGGCCGGAACCTTGTTGGCCGAAAGCCAGACGCTCGCCGCCGGCAGCGTCCTGGATGCCGGCAGCCTGCTGACCGACAGAACAAGCGTCAACGGCCTGATTTGGCCGAAGGGTGTACCGTTGGCCGCCGACGTGATCCTGGCCGTCAGCACCGTGCTGCCCCGCGGGGCGTTGCTGCCGTTTGGCACCGACGTCAAGTTACCGGGCGGTGTGGAGTCGGTGCAACTGCGCGTTGCCGATGCCGGCCGGCAGGGCAAGAACTGGGCGATTGCGCCGATGCTGGAAGAAGGCTCGCAGTCGTGGGCGATTCGCCTGGTGGCGGGGGCCGACACCGAGGCCGCGGACAGTCGCCTGCTGCAGCCGCACCCGGTCAGTGGCAACCTGAGGTTGGCCGACAGCCATTACGGGATGTATGGGCAGGCGGCGGTGGTGTGGACCGAAGAAGGTTCTATCGGATGGTTCGGTGATGACAGCATGACAGGCCAACCTATCGACTTCGTCGGTATTGGCTACCCGGAAGTCTGCACGGATTTTCCTGAGTTCTGTTCCACCGATGGGGATGCCTATACCTTGGTTGCCGGCAGTAGCGCCCGGTTCAGCGTCATCCGTACCGGCGCAGCGGACCTGGATCTGTTGGCTGCGGGCAACCTGAGCATGGAGTCGTTGTTCGGTGTTTATACCGCCGGCAGTTCATCCACTGGCACCTCGGCCAATGATCCGTACAACCTTAAACGCGCCCTGGGCAGCAACGGCAAGGTACTGGCCAACGCGGGAGGCAACGAAAAACTCGTCAACGGTGGTGCCGATAGCCTGTACCGCGCATGGTACCCGGACACGGGCGGCAACTTGCTGCTGAAAGTGGGCGGCGACCTGACGGGCAATATCACCAGCCCGGCGCAGATCAGCGGCGGGCGTCCGTTGGGTGACTTCGGGGTGGATTCCGCGAACGTGGGTAACTGGTTGTGGCGCCAGGGTAATGGCCTGAGTGGCAGCCAGGCCCAGGCGACTGCCTGGTGGATCAACTTCGGCTCCTACGTCGCCAGTCAACAGTCGGACAAGATGGTGGGGTTCACAGGCTTCGGCACCCTCGGCGGAGGCAACCTCAACGTCGATGTCGGGGGGGACGCAGGCATCCTCAACCCGGTGCCTACGGTGGCGCAGAATATCGGCCGACGTAGCGAGGGGCTGATCCTGGCCGTGGGTAGCACGGGCCGGGTCGCGGCCGATGGCAGCCTGCAACTCACCGGCGGTGGTGACTTGAACCTGCGGGTCGGCGGTGCGCTGAACCCGGCCAGCCAGGTGGTCACCGATCACCTCAATGGTGCCCTGGTGAACCTGCGCGGGCATGTGCAGATGACCGGTGGCGCACTGGGCAGCCTGACCCTGCGTTACGGCAACCAGCTCAAGGACCAGAGCCCCAGCGAAGTGCGTGCCTACGACCCGTTGCGCTCGACGTCGGCCTTGGCGGCGGGGGGCATGAGCCTGCTGCCCGGCGATGCGACCTTCAGCCTGGCCACCCGAGGCGACCTGGTGTTGCAGGATGTCGCCGACCCCGGACGCGCACCGCAGATGAACGCCCTGGCCTACGTGAACGCGGGTGTCAACGGGATTGGCCAGAGCTGGTTCAGCCTGTGGACCGACCGTACGGCGGTGGACCTGTTCTCTGCCGGGGGCAACCTCACGCCGCTGACCCAGACACTGGAAACGGATATGGCGGCGGTCTATCCCGCCACCTTGCGGGCAGTGGCCGCAAGCGGCAGCCTCTACTACGGGCGTGCATCGACGAGCGATCCCGCAACCCCGCAGCCACTCAAAGCGTTGGTGCTCGCACCCGCGGCGAAGGGGCAACTGGAACTGCTGGCCGGTGACTCGATCTATGGCGGCGACCTGACCATCAGCCGTTCCAGCGCCACCCCGCAGAGCCTGGCGACCATCCTGCACCCGGCCTTCGTGGGGTTCGGCAGCGATTTTCGCCCGGTCACTGGCAGCGGCAACCTGTCCAGCGATGGCAGCATCGCGCGCTTCGGATTGTCGCCGCTGTTCGCCTTTGGCCCCAACACAGCCAGCATGGCCTGGGCCGAGGCCCTGGAGCCGGCACGTTTCTATGCGCGTAGCGGCGACCTGCTAGGGGTCAATAGCGGCAGGGCGATCAGTATTTATTCGTCGACCGACCCCCGGTTCGGGCAGACCTACTACGAGGGGGCCGGCCCGGTCTGGATGCAGGCAGGGCGCGATATTGTCAGCAGCGGTACGCGTTTGAGCGGGGCTATCGGCGGCGATTCGGACACCGGCTTGTACACCTTCACCGGCAACCTGTTTGTGCACACCGCGCCCACTGATATTTCGGTGGTCAGCGCGGGCCGCGACATCCTCTACAGCAGCTTCAACGTGGCTGGCCCCGGCACCTTGGAGTTGACGGCCGGGCGCACTATCCAGATGGAGGACAAGGTCGGTATCAACAGCCTGGGCGCCGTCGCAGCGGGCGATACCCGACCGGGCGCCAGCATCGTCCTGCAGGCGGGCGTGGGGCCAGACGGGCCGGATTACCGTCGCTTCGTCGAGGCCTACCTCAACCCCGCCAACCTGGCGCAACCCGGTGAGTCGATACAGGCAGGCAAGGTCGCCAAGACCTACGAAAACGAACTGGTCGGCTGGCTCGTCGAGCGTTTCGGTTTTGTCGGCGACGCCGATCAGGCGCGTGCTTACTACGCGGCGCTGCCTGCTGAACAGCAACGGGTGTTTGCCCGCGATGTGTACTTCGCCGAACTCAAGGCCGCCGGCCGCGAGTACACCCAGGTGGGCGGTGCGCGCCAGGGCAGCTATGTGCGCGGCCGGGCTGCCATTGCAGCGTTGTTCCCCAGCCACGACGTGGCGGGTAACCCGATCACCTACAAAGGCGACATCACGATGTTCGGTGGTGCGGGTGTTCACACCAATTTCGGCGGTTCGATCCAGATGCTCACACCGGGTGGCAGCCAGACCTTCGGCATCGAAGGCGCGGCACCACCGGCCACGGCCGGGGTGATCACTCAGGGCGCCGGGGATATCCAGCTGTATTCCCTGGGCAGCATCCTGCTGGGCCAGAGCCGCATCATGACCACCTTCGGTGGCTCGATCATGGGCTGGACCAGCGAGGGCGACATCAACGCCGGGCGCGGCTCCAAGACCACTGTGGTGTACACGCCGCCCAAGCGTGTCTATGACAACTGGGGCAACGTGGGCCTGTCGCCGGCCGTGCCGAGTACCGGTGCGGGGATCGCCACGCTCAACCCGATCCCGGAAGTGCCGGCGGGGGATATCGACCTGATCGCGCCGTTGGGCACCATCGATGCGGGCGAGGCGGGGATTCGGGTGTCCGGCAACGTCAACATCGCGGCCTTGCGTGTGGTGAACGCGGCGAATATCCAGACCCAGGGCAATTCATCCGGGGTGCCGGTTGCGGCGGCGGTGAACACCGGGGCCATGAGTTCGGCCAGTGCGGCGGGGGCGGCGGCGTCCCAGGCGGCCGAGGATGCGGCGCGTAGCCAGCAGGCGGCGGCGAAGCAGGGGCGGCCGTCGATCATGACCGTCGAAGTGTTGAGCCTGGGTACTGAACCGTTGCCGCAGGAGTCGTCGGCGAAGCCTAAAACCTCCAGCTACAACCCGGACAGTCCGGTGCAGGTGTTGGGCGCGGGGCCGTTGAGTGAACAGGCGCAGGTGCGGTTGACGGATGAGGAGCGCAGGCAGATCAGTTTGTAGGGTTTTGAAGGGCCTCTCGATGTACCTTTGGGGTGATCTTTGATTGCCCCGTTTTTTTTGGGGGATTGAGTACATATCCGTTGCTTTTGTAACGGCCGCTTATGGTTCCGCTCTTACAGCGGCTCACTTTTGAACAGCGCAAAAGTAAGCAAAACGCTCTTGCCCCAACACTCGGCACCTCGCTTAGGCTCGGTGTGCCCTCTCTCCGGCTTGAATCCGTGGGCCGCCGTCATGGGCCATCCTTGGCCCAGGACGGCTAACCCGGCGTCCTGCCGGGTTACCCACGGATTCAAGCCTGCGTTCGGCCAGCGTGTTTGACGGGGCGCCCAAGATCAAAATCAAAAGCACGGCGGCCTGGTAGCCGACCTGAGTGGTTAGATCAAAAACAGATACGTGTAGGAGCTGGCTTGCCGGCGATGCAGGCGCCTCGGTGAATCAGGTACACCGCGTTGATGCCATCGCAGGCAAGCCAGCTCCCACAGTGGACCGCGTTTGCCTTTGTCTTCGCTCTACACCACTCAAGCCGGCTGTCAGGCCGCTGTGCTCTTGATTTTGATCTTGGGCGCCCCGTCAAACACGCTGGCCGGAATTCGGCAGGGATTTGGGGGGTAAGCCGGCAGGACGCCGGCTTAGCCGCCCCGCGCCATGGATGGCGCGTGGCGGCGGCCCCCCAAATCACTGTCGGATTACGGGCATGCCGAGCCTAAGCGAGGCACCGAGTGTTGGGGCAAGAGCCCTTTTGGTTACTTTTGGGGCTCTTTTCCAAAAGTGACCCGCCGTAAGGGCGGAACCCTACTCAGCCATCACCCAAATAACGGATATGTCCCCCCAAAAAATTGCCCCCCACTCAATCCAAAATGAAGCTTTCATGACAAAAGTTCGGTAGCTCCCACCCCCTCCCGTCTCTCCTGTGTAACGCGCTGGATACGATCAAAAGTCGTCTCCCAAGCCGTCAGCAGGACGCCAGGAGTGGGGCAAATGGGAACTATGGAACGTTATTCGAAAGTAGGCATGCAGGAGCTCGACCAGCGCCTGTCGAAGATCGTCGAAGCTGCGCGCAAGAAGCCGGTTTCGGTATACCGCTACGGCGCGCCGTGGGTGTGGATCGTCTCCCAGGACGACTGGCAGGGCGCCTTGAAGGAAGTGTCCAGCTACATCCCCTCCGGGCACTCGCTGGTGCTGTTGCGCCCGCAGATCGACGAGGTGCTCGACAGCCACCGTGATCTGCTCCAGACCGACCCTGGCATGTCCATCGCGCCGCACACCGTGGTGCACATCCTCCTGCTGCAACTGCTGTATTCGGTACCCAGCGAACAACAGCTGCACGAGCAGCTCAACTACAACCTGCTGTTTCGCTGGTTCGTCGGCCTCGACCTGAACCAGCGTGTATGGGGGATCCAGACCCTGCAGCGGGATATCGCCACGCTGCTGAACAACCCGCACGCGGTACAGCTCATCCAGAAAATCATCGGTGAAGTGTTTTGTGGCGCCTTGCTGCACATGCCGGAGTTCTCGTTGAACTTCGCCTTGCTGCACACCTGGCTGGCCCGGCACAGCCATCTTTCGACCACCAGCAATTGAGCAGGCCGAACGCCGTGCAATCGGCGAAGGCATACAACTTTTTCAGAAAACCAGGGGGCGGTGTGGAGCATCTGTTCAAGTCAACGCTGGCGCTGTGCCTGACGCTGGGGGCCTTGGCCCAACCGGTGCTGGCCGAAGAGGCCGGGGACGCGCCGGCACGCCGGGTGGACGTCAACGAGTACTTCGTGCGCGGCAATACCGTGCTCGACGCGGCGACCATTGAGGAAGCGGTGTACCCGTTCCTCGGTCCGCAAAAGACCCTCGACGATATCGAGGGTGCACGCGATGCGTTGCAGAAGATCTATCAGGCGCGGGGTTACCAGTCGGTGTTTGTCGAGTTGCCCGAGCAGAAGGTCGATGACGGCATCGTCTATTTGCAGGTCAGCGAAACCAAAGTCGGCCGCGTGCGTGTGGTCGGTGCCAAGCACTATTCGCCGGTGGAAATCCGCGAGCAGGTGCCGGCGCTGGAGGAGGGCGCCGTGCCGGATTTTGCCACGGTGCAAACCCAGCTGGCCGGCCTCAACCGAGGGGCGGGGCGTCAGGTCACGCCGCTGGTACGCGAAGGCGCACGCCCCGGCACCATGGACGTGGACCTGCAGGTGGAAGACCAGAACCCCTGGCACGCCAGCCTCGGCCTGAACAACGACTACAGCGCCGACACCGAGAAGCTGCGCTCGGTCGCCACCCTGGGGTACGACAACTTGTGGCAACTGGGCCACAGCATTTCCCTGACCTACTTCACGGCGCCCGAGGACAGCAGCAATGCCAAGGTCTGGTCGGGCTCCTACAGCGCGCCGCTGAATGAGCGCTGGACCCTGCAGTTCTCTGGCTACCAGTCCGACAGCAACATCGCCACCATCGGCGGCAGCAACGTGTTGGGCAAGGGCCATTCCTACGGCGTATCGGCGATCTACAACCTGCCGGCGGCGGGCGCCTGGGCCAACTCGTTCTCCTTCGGCGTGGACTTCAAGGACTTCGACGAAGAAATGAAGTTCGGCTCCAGCAGCGACCAGGTGCCGCTCAAGTACGCGCCGTTCACCCTCGGTTACAACGGCTACCGCTACACCGAACAATCCCAGCTCGGCCTGGGCTTGAACCTGATCGTGGGGACTCGTGCGTTTTTCGGCTACGGCAGCGACGCCGAAGAGTTCGACTACAAGCGCTACAAGGCCAGCGCCAGTTTCGCGGTGCTCAAGGGCGATCTCAATTACACCTACACCTTCACCAACGATTGGCAGTCGGCAACCAAGGCGGCGTTCCAGCTGGCCTCGGGGCCGCTGGTTTCCAACGAGCAGTATTCCGCTGGCGGCGCCACTTCGGTGCGCGGCTACCTGGCGGCGGAGCGCACTGGCGACGAGGGCTATTTGCTTTCCCAGGAACTGCGCACGCCGTCTCTGGCCAAGTACCTGGGCAGCTATGTGCAGGAATGGCGCTTCTATGCGTTCGCCGAAGGCGCACGCCTGCGCCTGCACGACCCGCTGCCCGAGCAAGAAGACGAATACAGCCTGGCCAGTGTCGGCCTGGGCACCCGCGCCAGTTTGAGCAAATGGTTGTCCGGCAGCCTGGATTGGGGTTACCCGCTGCTCGATGGACCGAACACCCAGAAACAGGACTCGCGACTGCACTTCAGTGTGCAGGCGACTTTCTGACTTTTTCTTCCGGAGACTTCACCCATGCAACGCCTATTCCTGAGCCTGTTGATCTGCCTGGGCTTCACGCTCCCGGCCACCGCCCATGCCTGGTGGCAGGACGACTGGCATTACCGCAAACAGATTTCGGTCGATACCACTGCCCAAGGCGCGGCGATCAACCAGGCCCTGGGCCGCACTGCGCTGCTGGTGCGCCTGCACACAGGCAACTTCTCCTTTGACGGGGTCAAGGATGACGGCGCCGACCTGCGCTTTGTCAGTGCCGATGACAAGACCGTGTTCAACCACCAGATCGAAAGCTTCGACCCGCTGATGGGCATGGCGCTGATCTGGGTCGATGTGCCCAAAGTCGAAGGTGGCCAGCGCCAGGACCTGTGGATGTACTACGGCAACCAGAAGGCGACGGCGACTGCCAACGGCCAATTGACCTTCGATCCGAACTACACCGCACTGTTTCACTTTGACGGCGCCAACGGCACGCCGGCCCGGGACACCACGGCCTACGCCAATACCGCGCTCAACGCCACCGGTGCGAGCATCGATGGGGTGATCGGCCGTGCCCTGCAATTCAGTGGCCAACCCCTGATGCTGCCCGCCAGCCCGTCGCTGCAACATGCGGCCGGTGGTGCATTCACTTTCAGCGCCTGGCTGCGCCTGGACCAGGCCAGCGGCGAGCAAGTGGTGTTCGCCCGACGTGACGGTGGCCACAGCCTGTTGCTCGGCTTGAACCAGGGTATGCCGTTCGTGGACATCGATGGCCAGCGTGCGGTGTCGACCCAACCGCTGAACCCGGGCCAATGGCAGCACCTGGCGTTCACCGCCGAGGGCCAAAAAATCGCGCTGTACGTCAATGGCCGCGAAACCGCGAGCCTGGCGGTCGCGCTGCCGGCGTTCAATTCGCAGCTGGCTATCGGCGCCGACCTGCCGGACGCCGCCAGTGGTCACCTGCCGTTTGCCGGCGCCATTGATGAGCTGCGTCTGTCTAAGGTGGCCCGTCCGGCCACGTTGCTGCTGGCTGACGCGAGTGCCCAGGGCGCCGAGTCGAAACTGGTGGCTTACGGGGTGGATGAAGAACAGTCGGGATTTGGCTTCGGCAGCCTGGGCTTCTTGCTCAAGGCCGTGCCGGTGGACGCCTGGGTGATCATCCTGGTGCTGGTGGCGATGATGGTGCAGTCGTGGTTCATCATGCTGCGCAAGAACCGCATGGTCAGCCGCGTCAGCAGTGCCAACGAAGTGTTCCGCGAGCAATTTGCTCAGATCGGCACGCGCCTGGAAATGTATTACGACGATGACGTGCTGGCCGAGCGCCTGACCCACTCTTCGCTGTGGCGCCTGTACCGCGTGGCGGTCAAGGAGATCCGCACCCGCCGTGCCCAGGGCGCCGACACCTCGTCGGTATCGGCCGCCACCATCGAAGCGATCCGCTGCTCCATGGACGGCGTGCGTACCCGCGAAAACCAGGCCCTCAGTGCCAAGCTCTCGACCTTGTCCAACGCTATTGCCGGCGGCCCGTATATCGGCCTGCTCGGTACCGTGCTGGGGATCATGGTGGTGTTCCTCGGCACGGCCATGGCCGGTGACGTGAACATCAACGCCATTGCACCGGGCATGGCGGCGGCCTTGCTGGCCACGGCCATGGGCCTGTTCGTCGCGATCCCGGCGCTGTTTGGCTACAACCGCCTGATCACGCGCAACAAGGAAGTCAGCGCCGACATGCGCGTGTTCGTCGACGAGTTCATCACTCGCCTGGCGGAGATGCACGGCGAGAGCCAGTCCAGTGAGGCGGCCCATCGCCGCGAGCACCACGCCACCGTGCCGGCCTGAGGAGAATCGCCATGGCTTCCGTAAACGCCTCCCACGACGATGAAGAAGATGCCGCCGTCGACAGCATCAACATCACGCCCCTGGTGGACGTGCTGATGGTGGTGCTGGTGATGTTCATCCTCACCGCCACTGCCCAGGTCTCGGGTATCCAGATCCACCTGCCCAAGGCCAGTGCCTCGGTGTCGCTGTCGGAGGCCAAGACCAAGGCTATCTCCGTCAACGACGGCGGCCAGGTGTTCCTCGATGCGTACCCGGTGACCCTCGGTGAGCTGGAAGAGCGCCTGCGCATTGAGAAAGCGCTGAACCCGGACTTCCCCGTGATCGTGCGCGGCGACGCGCTGGTGCAGTACCAGAAGGTGATCGAAGTGCTTGATTTGCTGCGACGGCTGGAGCTGTCCCAGGTCGGGCTGGTCACCGGCAAACCGAGCCAGGGCTGAGTCATGACCGCACAGATCCCGATTGCGCCCCTGGCGGTGAAAAAGAAGCCGCCGTTGCGCCCGTTGAAATGGGGCGCCGGCTTGCTGCTGGGCGCCGTGGCCGCCTGGTTCTTGTGGCAGTGGGCCAATGACATGAGTGGCGTGCGGCGTGAAGCGCCCAAGGTGCCGACGATTATCCCGTTGCCGCCACCGCCGCCACCGCCGCCGGAAAAACCCAAGGAGCCCGAGCCCCAGGTGGAAGAAAAGGTGCCGGAGCCGGTGCCCAGCCCCGAACCCGAAGAGGTCAAGCCGGCCGAAGAGGCACCGCCTTCACCGGCGGACGACTTGGCCAACCCAATGCAGATCGATGGCGATGCGCAGTCCGGCAACGATGGTTTCAACATCGGCGCCGGCAAGGGCGGCGGCATGGCGGGCAGTGGCGGCGGCGGGTTGGGCACTGGCACTTACAAACAGTACCTGGCGGGCACCTACCAGCGCCTGATGCGCGAGGACCCGGAGCTGCGCAAGAAGGCCTTTGCCATACAGATCGACCTGTGGCTGGGCGCGGATGGTCAGGTCACGCGGGCGGTGGTGGCCAAGTCCAGTGGTGACAGTGAGACCGACGCCCAGATGCTCGCGCTGGTGCAGGCACCGCGCGCCACACAGAAGCCGCCGGCGTCGCTGACGCTGCCCATGCGCTTGTCCCTCAAGGGCCGGCGTCCGGATTGATCGAACCCTCTTTCTACGGTTTTTTACAGGAGTTGCGTACACATGATTTCCCCCGTGAATCGACTGACCCTGGCGGTTGGCATGGTCATCGCGACCCTGGTCGGCCAGGCGACAGCAGCGCCGGTCGCCCCCTCGGAAAACGTCACCATCAACCTGATCCGCCTGCTGGTGCAGCAGGGCGTGTTGACCCAGGACACCGCCAACGGGCTGATCGCCCAGGCCGAAAAAGAAGCCCAGCAGGCGCGCCAGGCCAACGCCGCGCCGGTGGTTGCCAGCGGCCCGGTGGCAGCACCTGGGGATGTGCGGGTGCAGTACGTGCCGCAAGCGGTGCGTGATCAGATCCGTGATCAGGTGAAGGCCGAAGTCATGGCCACCGCCAAGAATGAAAACTGGGCCCAGCCCAACACCTTTCCCGATTGGGTGTCGCGCATCAGCTTTGACGGCGACATTCGCCTGCGGGACGAGTCGCGCTACTTCTCGGGCAACAACAGCAATGAGCTGGTCGATTACGCCAAGCTCAATGAAAGCGGGCCGTACGACGTCAACAAAGACACCAACACCAAGTTACCGCCGCTGCTCAATACCACCAAGGACCGGGAAAACCTGTTCCGCCTGCGTGCCCGCCTGGGCATGAAAGCGGTGATCTCGCCGGAATGGACCGCGGGTATCCGCATCGGCACCGGCTCGGACAACAACCCGGTGTCCACCACCCAGACCCTGGGGGGCGGCTTTGGCAAGAAGGACATCTGGCTCGACCAGGGCTACCTGAGCTGGAAGGCCACGCAGGACGTGACTCTCACGGCCGGTCGTTTCGCCAACCCGTTCTATTCCACCGACATGATGTATTCGGGTGACCTGAACTTCGACGGTATCGCCGCCAACTTCAACCATGCCTTGAATAACCAGTGGGGGCTGTTCGGCACCCTGGGTGTGTTCCCGGTGGAGTACACCTCCGACGCGGCCAGCAGCAACGGTTTCGACAAGGAAGACAGCGACACCAAATGGCTGTTCGGCGGGCAGATTGGCGCCAACTGGAAGATCAACCGCGACAACAGCCTGAAGGGCGCGGTGGCCTACTACCACTTCGACGATATCGAAGGCCAGCGCTCCAGCCCTTGTGCGCCTTGGGCCGGTGCGCCCGGCTGCGACTCCGATGGTTCACGCCTGGCCTTCATGCAGAAGGGCAACAGTGTGTTCTTGCTGCGCAATATCTCGCCCAACCCAGCCACGCCTGGCCTGACCCCGCAGCCGCAGTACGTGGGCCTTGCCTCCAAGTTCGATGTGCTGGACCTCAACCTGGCGTGGGACGCCGAGCTGCCGAGCGACTTCAAGTTGCGCACCCAAGGCAACTTCATTCACAACCTGGCCTACGACAAGGGCGAGATGCTCAAGCGCAGCGAAGGCGAGATCGTCAACAACATCAACAGCAAGGGCCAGTTTGAAAGTGGCGGCAATGCGTTGATGGTGCAGTTCACCCTCGGCAGTGCGCTGGAGATGCGCAAGCGCGGCGACTGGAACGTGTTGGCTGGCTACAAGTACATCCAGCCTGACGCTTTGCCCGACGGCTTCAACGACTCGTCCTTCCACCTGGGCGGCACCAACGCCAAGGGCTACTTCATTGGCGCCAACTACGGCCTCGACAAGAACATCTACGCCAGTGCGCGTTGGTTGAGCGCGTCGGAAGTGTACGGCGCGCCGTTCGAAGTGGATGTGATGCAACTGGAACTCAACACGCGCTTCTGATGCGCAGGGAGATGCCACATGAACATGCGAATTGGCGGGCTGTTGTTGCTGTTCGTCGCCACGGCGGCCTCGGCGGAAGGCATGGAAGAGCGCCTGCGTACGCAACTGCGCAGCACTACCCAGCAGTTGCAGGCGTTGCAGAGCGAACAGGCCCAGGCCAGTGCGGCGCGCATTGCCGCCGAAAACCAGGCCAAGCAGGCCCAGGCGCAGATCAAGCAGCTGACCGCCGAACTGGAAAAAGCCCGTGGCGTAGCCGAACAACTGGCCGGCCAGCAACAGAACCTGCACAGCCAGGCGCAGGCCCAGGTGGCGGCGAGCAATGAGCAGATCGGCAAGTTCAAGAAGGCCTATGACGAGTTGCTGGTGCTGGCCAAGGGCAAGGAAACCGAGCGCGCCCGCTTGCAGGCGCAACTGACTGAACGTGACACACAAGTGCAGCAATGTTCAGTCAAGAATCAACAGATGTACGGCGTGGCCCGGCAGTTGCTCGCGGCCTACGAAAAAATCGACGTGGCCGAAGTGATGAGCATCCGCCAACCCTTCGCCAGCAGCGCGCGGGTCAAGTTCGAGGAACTGGCCCAGGGGTTTGGCGACGAGCTTTACCAAAACCGCTTCGATGCGCCGCATACCGCCCTTAATCATTGATCGACAAGGAAGAGACTACGATGAGCGACGTTCAACTGATCACCAGCGTGACCCCACAGAGCCTCACCGAGCTGCTGCAGGAAGCCGGCTACCGGGTCAACCAGACCGAACAGAACGGCATTGTGCAATTGCTCAGCGCCAGCCAGGGCATCGGCTTTGCCGTGCGTTTTGGCAATGCGGCGGTAGAGCCGGGCAACTACGTGGACTTCACCTACAGCTGCGCACTGCGAGTACAAGGTGAGCTGCCCGAAGGCCTGGCCCAGGTGTGGAACGCTTCGCGCCGTTTTGCACGGCTGTCATTGCAGGGTGAATTCCTGCTGATGGAAATGGACGTGGTGGTGGCCGGTGTCGGCGCTACCCACCTGCGCAGCCAGTTGGAACTGTGGGACCGCCTGTTGCAGGAGTTCATTGTCTACCTGCGCGAGTACAGCCAGCAGGCTGCCCAATTGCAGGCGCAGGCCGCTACCGCCCCTGAGGGTGAAGAGGCGCCAGTCCTGTGAAAAAACCAACCCTGATGGTCAGCGCCGGTGCCCTGGCGTTGCTGGTGGTTGCGGTGGGCCTGGGCTTGCGCCCGGGCAATGACCCGGTGGCTGCGCAGCAACCCACACCTGCCGGCAAGCCGCTGCAAGACGGCCCGGCCGTGGCGCGCCTGGGCAACCAGCAGATCGACGTGCCCGAGCTGAAAAGCGTGCTGGCGAGTTTGCCCGTCGAGTCCCGCGAGCAACTGCGCGGCAATCGTGGCGCGCTGGAGACCTGGATTCGTTCGCGTCTGGCGCAAAAGGCCGTGCTCGAACAGGCTGACGCCCAAGGCTGGCGCCAGCGCCCTGAGGTGGAGCAGCAGACCCGCGCCGCCACCGAGCAGATCGTGTTCCGTGACTACATGCTGTCGGTCAGCCAAGTGCCGGCCGACTACCCCAGCGCCGCTGAACTGCAACAGGCCTACGACAGCGGCAAGGCTCAGTGGGTGACGCCACCGATGTACCGGGTGAGCCAGATCTTCCTGGCGGTCAACGACCCACAAGGCGCCGACGCCGTGCGCCGCCAGGCCCTGGAACTGAGCCGCAGGGCGCAAGCCACACCGGGCGAATTCGCCGCCCTGGCCACGCAATATTCCCAGGACCCGGACACCGCCCAGCGCGGTGGCGACTCGGGCATGCAACCGTTGCAGCAACTGGTGCCCCAGGTACGCGAGGCGGTGTCGCGGCTCAAGGTGGGGGCTGTGTCGGAGGTGGTGCAAAGCCCGGCGGGTTTCCACGTGCTCAAGCTGATCGGCCAGCAACCGGCACGCACCGCCACCCTCGATGAACTGCGCGAACGCCTGACCCAGGCCCTGCGAGCCCAGCGCCAGGAGCAGATCGCCAAGGCCTATCTGGAAGGCATGCTCAATACCGCCACCTTGAGCATCGACGGTGCCGAGTTGAACAAGGTGCTGGAGTAACACACGCAAACACGCATTGGATGCACAAGACCTACAAGACAGGGAGTCTCCCATGGCATTTCTAGAACCGTCTGCCCCCCAGGGGGCTGCACCCTATCGTGAACCGATGGCGCCGCGCAGCGCCTGGCTGGCCCAGGCCGGCGAGATCGAACCGGAGGTGGCGCGCTATTTCCTGGTGAGCGCGCGCTGTGGTTGTTTCATGCAGGCGGCGCGCAGCCTGAATATCAAGGCGACGTTGCTGCGCAAGCGCCTGGCGCAGTTGGAGGAACAGCTGCGCCATTCGTTGTTCACTTACCAGGGTAATGGGCTGGTGCTCAGTCGTGACGGTCAGCAGTTGCAAGCGCACCTGGTGGCCCTGGCCCATGAGCGGCGTTTGCCGGTGGTGGAGCAACCGCTGATTCGCCTGGCGGTGGCCGAGCCGATCCTGCATGACATTCTCGGGCGCGATCTGATCGCCTTGCTGCGCCGCAATGCCAGTGTGCGGTTGGAGATCATTTCCCTGGACAGTCAGTTGTCCTTGCAGGCAGTGGACGCGGATGTGGTGTTGTGGCTGTCGGATGCAGACGGGCCGTTGCCGGGGCCGAGCTTTCCGACGGAGCCGCCTCGGGCGCTGGCGCGTTTGCATTATTTGCCGCATATCGCCAAGCGGTATTCGCGGTTGACCACGCGGCCGGACAGTGTCGAGGACCTGGACGATTACATGCTGGTGCAGTGGCAGCCCGATGTGCGGGTGGATGCCTTGCAGCCCTGGAACCGGGTGGTGGAGCAGCGGCTGGCGGCGGTGGTGCAGGTGCAGGCGTATTCGTTGATGTTGGAGATGATTCGCTGTGGGGCGTGCATTGGGTTGTTGCCGCATTACATGAGCAGTTTTGACCGGGGGTTGGTGGCGTTGCCGGGGTTGCTGGCTGAGAGTATGCAGCGGCAGGTGTGGTTGGCGGTGAATGCGCGGGTGCAGGATGTTGAGGCGGTGAGGATGGTGGTGGAGTTGATTGTGGGGACGTTTGAGGGGCGGCGGGAGTGGTTTGATTGAGTTGAGTGCATATCCGTTGTTGGGGTGACGGCTGATATTGGTTCCGCCCTTACGGCGGGTCACTTTTGGAAAAGAGCCCCAAAAGTAACCAAAAGGGCTCTTGCCC
>NZ_JBWKRS010000057.1:0-10599 GCF_059419385.1 Pseudomonas sp. GW821-FHT05H12
TTTAGCCGCCCCGCGCCATGGATGGCGCGTGGCGGCGGCCCCCCAAATCACTGTCGGATTACGGGCACACCGAGCCTGGGCGAGGTGCCGAGTGTTGGGGCAAGAGCGCTTTGCTTACTTTCGCGCTCTTCGAAAGTGAGCCGCCGTAAGGGCGGAACCATAAGCAGCCGTTACCCAAACAACGGATATGTACTCAATCCCCACGATCCCCAAAAACCCCCCCCCGACTGATGGCTATTGTCAGAAAATTCCCACAGGAGTACAAATGTACTCCATGACAACCCTGACCCCCCGCCGCACCGCCATCCTGACCTTCATCCGCGACCGCATCGCGCAACAAGGCCAACCCCCCAGCCTCGCCGAGATCGCCGAGGCGTTCGGCTTCGCCTCCCGCAGCGTCGCACGCAAACACGTGGTGGCCCTGACCGAAGCCGGCTTCATTGAGGTCAACCCCAACCAGGCCCGTGGCATCCGCCTGCTCAACCAACCCACACGCCCCGAATGGCTGGACATCCCCGTCCTCGGCCGCGTCGCCGCCGGCCTGCCCATCGGCGCCGACGCCGAGGTACACAACCGCCTGCAACTGGACCCCGCCACCTTCGCGAAAACCCCCGACTACCTGCTGCGCGTCCAGGGCGATTCGATGATCGAAGACGGCATCCTCGACGGTGACCTCGTCGGTGTCCGCCGCAGCGCCGAAGCCTTGAACGGGCAGATCGTGGTCGCACGCCTGGATGGCGAAGTCACCATCAAGCGTTTCGAACGCCACGGCGAACAGGTGCGCCTGCTGCCCCGCAACCCCGCGTACCAACCCATCGTGGTCGGGCCTGACCAGGACCTGGCCATCGAAGGGGTGTTCTGCGGCCTGGTGAGGCAAGGCTGATGGGCGCTGTGGTTGCCCTGGACTCGCTGTTCAATGGCGGGCGAGTCTGGAAGGGCCGGCCCGCCGCGCCTCCCGCCAGCGTGCACCCCACGGGGCTGGCGGCGCTGGATGCGGTGCTGCCCACGGGCGGCTGGCCGGAGTCGGCGCTGAGCGAAATCCTCATGGCGAAGGAGGGCGTGGGCGAGTTGCAACTGGTGCTGCCGACCCTGGCGCGTTTATCGCTAGCGGGGGAGCGCATTGTGCTGGTGGCGCCGCCCTATACGCCGTACCCCCATGCCTGGCAGAACGCCGGGGTGGACCTGCGCCAACTCTCGGTGATTCAGGCCGAGGAACGCGATGCCCTGTGGGCCGTGGAACAGTGCCTGCGTTCCGGCAGTTGCGGCGCGGTGTTGTGCTGGCCGCGCAAGGCCGATGACCGGGCGTTACGGCGCTTGCAGGTGGCGGCGGAAACCGGGCAGACCCTGGCATTTGCCTGGCGTGCCTTGAGCGAGGCGATCAATGCATCGCCTGCTGCGTTGCGCCTGGCGGTGGAGGCCAGGCCCGCGCAGGTACGGGTGCTCAAGTGCCGGGGCGGCCTGGCCCACCCGGCGCCGATTGCACTGGCGGGGCACTGAGGTTGCCATGCGCTGGGTGTGTATTGTCTTCCCGCAATTGGCGCTGGACGGGGTGCAGCGTGTGCACCCCGAGCCGGACCAGCCCTTGGCCTTGCTGGCCGGTACGCCGCAGCGGCGCGTGCTGCAAACTGTCAATGACGCTGCCCGCGCCCTGGGCCTGCGCCCCGGTCAATCCCTGACGGCCGCCCATGCCCTGGCCAAGACCTTTGCCTGCGCCGAATACGACCCCGCCGAAATCGAGCGCTGGCAGCAGTTTTTGGCGGCCTGGGCCTATCGGTTCAGCTCCCAGGTCAGCGTGTATTACCCTCGGGCGCTGCTGTTCGAGATCGAATCGAGCCTGGGGCTGTTCGGGCCCTGGCCGGCGTTTGAGGCGCGGTTGCGCAAGGAATTGAACGAGCTGGGGTTTCGCCATCGCATCGTGGTCGCGCCCAACCCCGCGGCGGCCCGGGTGTTGGCGAATCTCTACGATGGCCTGGCAGTTCAGGACGACACCTTGATGCAAGCCCTGGCACCGCTGCCCATCGACCGTGCCGGCCTTGACTCACAGGCCGCCACCGCGTTGTCACGCATGGGCCTGCGCACCCTGGCCCAGGTGCAGGCGTTGCCCCGGCACACCCTGGCGCGGCGGTTCGACGCGGGCTTGCTCAAGCACCTCGACGCCCTGGCCGGGCAGCGGCCGTTGGCGCTGGCGTTCTATCAGCCACCGGACCTTTTCGATGTGCGCATTGAGCTGAATTTCGACGTGCAATCCCACCAGGCCCTGCTGTTTCCGTTGCGCCGTTTGACCGCTGACCTGTCGGCCTTCCTGTGTGGCCGCGACAGTGGCGTGCAGCGTTTTGACTTGCACCTGGAGCATGCCCAGGCGCCCGACAGCGTGATCAAGGTGGGCCTGCTCAGCGCCGAGCGCGAACCGGCGATGCTGTTCGAACTGGCCCGGGGCCGCCTGGAGCAGGTGCACGTCACCTCGCCGGTGCGCGGCTTTCGCCTGGTGGCCCAGGACCTGCCGGTCTTCGTCCCGCAACGCCAGGACCTGTTCGACGACCGCCCGCAACAGACCTTGCCCTGGGAGCAATTGCGCGAACGCCTGCGCGCACGCCTGGGGGATGAGGCGGTGCAGGGCCTGCGCTTTCACGCCGACCACCGCCCCGAGTGCGCCTGGCAAGCAGCGACCGACTCCCGCGCCTGCCAAGGCTTGAACAAGCTGCAACGCCCCGGCTGGCTGTTGAACGAACCTACGCTGCTGGCCGAGCACGGGGTGCAAATCCTCATGGGCCCGGAGCGCATTGAATCCGGCTGGTGGGATGGCGCCGACATCCGCCGCGACTATTACCTGATCCAGACCCGCGCCGGCCAGCAAGGCTGGGCCTTCCGCACCGTAGGCCAAAACGACGGGCTGTGGCTGCAAGGCTGGTTTGCATGACCCCCCCACACATCATCGCAATCACCGTTGAAACCGCTCCCTGTAGGAGCCGGCTTGCCGGCGAAAACCCCGAGCACGCCGCATTCATCCAGGCACCCCGCGTTATCGTTGGCGACCATCGCCGGCAAGCCAGCTCCTACAAGAGCCGGCTTGCCGGCGAAAAACTCGAGCACGCCGCATTCATCCAGGCACACCGCCCATGAATTACGCCGAACTGCATTGCCTGTCCAACTTCAGCTTCCAACGCGGCGCCTCCAGTGCGCTGGAGCTGTTCGAGCGCGCCAAGCGCCAGGGCTACAGCGCGCTGGCGATCACCGATGAGTGCACGCTGTCGGGCATCGTCCGGGCCTGGCAGGCGGCGAAAGCGGTGGAGCTACCGTTGATCATCGGCAGTGAAGTGCGCATCGAGAACGGCCCGAAACTGGTGCTGCTGGTGCAAGACCTGACCGGCTACCAGCACCTGTGCCGCTTGATCACCCTGGCCCGACGCCGCGCCGAAAAGGGCAGCTACCGCCTGCTGCTTGAGGACTTCGAACAGCCGTTGCCCGGCCTGCTGGCGCTGTGGGTGGCCGAAGACAGCGACACCCAGACGTCGATCCAGTGGCTGCGCCGCACCTTCGCCGAGCGCCTGTGGCTGGCGGTGCACCTGCACTGTGGCCAGGACGATGCGAGGCACCTTGAGCAACGCCTGCAATTGGCGGCCAGCCTGCACATTCCCGCGGTGGCCTGTGGTGATGTGCACATGCATGCGCGCGGTCGCCGGGCCCTGCAAGACACCATGACCGCCATCCGTCATCACGTGCCGGTGGCCGAAGTGGGCACGCGCCTGCACCCCAACGGCGAGCGGCATTTGCGCAGCCTCGACGCCCTGGCCGCGCTCTACCCGCAAAGCCTGCTCGACGAAACCCTGGCCATCGCCCGCCGTTGCAGCTTCGACCTGAGCCAGTTGCGCTACCACTACCCGCGTGAACTGGTGCCTGCCGGCCATGACGCCAAGTCCTGGCTGCGCGCCGTGACCGAAGAGGGCATCGCCGCACGCTGGCCCAAAGGTGTCGAGGCCAAGACCCTGAAGCAGATCAACGATGAACTGGAGCTGATCAGCGAGCTGGGTTACGAGAGTTACTTCCTCACCGTGCACGACATCGTGCGCTTTGCCCGCAGCCGCTCGATCCTGTGCCAGGGCCGGGGCTCGGCGGCCAACTCGGCGGTGTGTTTTGCCCTGGGCATCACCGAGATCCACCCCGGCTTGACGAGCATGCTGTTCGAGCGCTTCCTGTCTCGGGAGCGCAACGAACCCCCGGATATCGATGTCGACTTCGAACATGACCGTCGTGAAGAGGTGCTGCAGTACGTCTTCCAGCGCTACGGCCGCACCCGCGCAGCGCTGACCGCCGTGGTCAGTTGCTACCACGCGGCCGGCGCGGTGCGGGATGTGGCCAAGGCCCTGGGCCTGCCGCCCGACCAGATCAACGCCTTGGCCGACTGCTGCGGGCGCTGGAGCGACGATGCGCCGCCGCTGGCGCGCCTGCGTGAAGGCGGCTTCGATCCCGAGAGCCCGATCCTGCGCCGCGTGCTCACGCTCACCCAGCAACTGATCGGCTTTCCCCGGCACCTGTCCCAGCACCCGGGCGGCTTCGTGATTTCCGAATACCCCCTGGACACCCTGGTGCCGGTGGAAAACGCCGCCATGGCCGAGCGCACCATCATCCAGTGGGACAAGGATGACCTCGACGCCGTCGGCCTGCTCAAGGTGGATATCCTCGCCCTGGGCATGCTCAGCGCGATCCGCCGTTGCTTCGACCTGCTGCGCCGCCACCGCAACCGTGACCTGGCCCTGGCGACGATCCCCAAGGAAGACCCTGCCACCTACGCCATGATCAGCAAGGCCGACACCATCGGCGTGTTCCAGATTGAGTCGCGGGCGCAGATGTCGATGTTGCCCCGGCTCAAGCCGCAGACCTTCTA
This sequence comes from Pseudomonas sp. GW821-FHT05H12, assembly GCF_059419385.1. Lineage (NCBI taxonomy): Bacteria > Pseudomonadati > Pseudomonadota > Gammaproteobacteria > Pseudomonadales > Pseudomonadaceae > Pseudomonas > Pseudomonas sp. GW821-FHT05H12. The sequence continues at coordinate 4,883 of NZ_JBWKRS010000057.1, forward strand.
TGACCTGGTGATCGAAGTGGCGATCGTGCGGCCGGGGCCGATCCAGGGCGGCATGGTGCACCCGTACCTGCGCAGGCGGAACAAGGAAGAGCCGGAGACCTACCCATCGCCTCAACTGGAGGCCGTGCTTAAACGCACCCTGGGCATTCCGCTGTTTCAGGAGCAGGTGATGCAGATCGCCATGGTCGCGGCCGATTATGGCCCCGGTGAAGCCGACCAGTTACGCCGCTCCATGGCCGCCTGGAAACGCCACGGCGGCCTGGAGCCGCATCAGGAACGCCTGCGCACCGGCATGCTGAAAAACGGTTACAGCGAGGCATTTGCTGCGCAGATCTTCGAGCAGATCAAGGGTTTTGGCAGCTATGGTTTTCCCGAGTCCCACGCGGCCAGCTTTGCCTTGCTGACCTACGCCAGTTGCTGGCTCAAATGTCATGAACCCGCCGCGTTCGCCTGTGCGCTGATCAACAGCTGGCCCATGGGCTTCTACAGCCCGGACCAGATCCTGCAGGACGCGCGGCGCCATCGTTTGCAGATCCGCCCGGTGGACGTGCAGGCCAGCGACTGGGATTGCAGCCTGGAACCCATCGAGGGCGAGCAGCCGGCGATTCGCATGGGGCTGCGCATGATCGCGGGGTTTCGTGAAGAAGATGGACGCCGTATCGAAACGGCCCGCCAGCACCGGGCTTTCAGCGATATTGCCGACCTGGACGCCCGTGCCGGGCTGGATGCGCGCACCCAGGCACTGCTGGCCGATTCGGGCGCCTTGCGTGCCTTGGCTGGCAACCGCCACAAGGCGCGCTGGGAAGTGGCCGGGGTGCAAAAGCAGTTGGGGCTGTTTGCCGGGGTGCCCAGCCCCGATGAGGCGGTGGTCGAGCTGCCGGCGCCCACGGTGGGCGAGGACTTGCAGGCCGACTACGCCACCGTCGGCACCACCCTGGGCCCACACCCGCTGGCCTTGCTGCGCGCCGAGTTGCGCAAGCGGCGCTGCCGCAGCTCCCACGAGTTGCTCGCGGTGGAGCATGGGCGCAATGTGAGCGTGGCGGGGCTGGTGACCGGCCGTCAGCGCCCGGGCACCGCCAGCGGCGTGACGTTTGTCACCCTGGAAGACGAGTTCGGCAACCTCAACGTGGTGGTCTGGCGCGACCTGGCCGAGCGTCAACGACAGGCGTTGGTGGGCTCGCGGCTGCTGAAGGTGGACGGGCGCTGGGAGGCGGTGGGTGAAGTGCGGCACCTGATCGCCGGGCGCCTCACCGACTTGTCGCCCCTGCTGGAAGGCATTCATGTGCGCAGTCGGGATTTTCACTGAGGCCAGTGGTTTCTGCTGTAATTACCCCCTAACGTATACGCGTTGAAACGATCTACCGCTGGTGTGCTCAAAACCTTGCCGATGTTTTCTTTTCGCACAGAGCCAACCGATGCAATTTTTATCCAACCCCCACGGCTGTGAAGGCTGGGCCGGTGAAATGGCCCAGCGGATCCGCGCGTTCGATTGGTCGGCCACCGACCTTGGCCCGATCGACAGCTGGTCCACCAGCCTGGCCTGCACCGTACAGATGATGCTGGCGTCACCCGTGCCGATGGTGATGTTGTGGGGGCGAGCGGGGTACATGATCTACAACGACAGCTACTCGACGTTCGCCGGCGGCCGCCACCCCTATTTGCTGGGCACGCCGGTGGAACTGGGCTGGCCGGAAGTGGCCGACTTCAATCGGCATGTGGTCGACACCTGCCTGGCCGGCGGCACCTTGTCGTTCAACAACAAGGACTTGGTGCTGCTGCGCAACGGCAAGCCGGAAGAGGTGTGGCTGGACCTCTACTACAGCCCGGTCGCTGGTAACGACCAGCAGCCAGCCGGGGTGCTGGCGATTGTGGTGGAGACCACCGAGCACGTGCATTCCGAGCGCTTGCGCCAGGAACTCACCCATAACCTGGAGCAACGCGTGGCCGCCGAAGTGCAGGCCCGTTCGGCGGCCGAAGACCAGTTGCGCCAGTCGCAGAAGCTCGAAGCCATTGGCGGCCTCACCGGTGGCGTGGCCCATGACTTCAATAACCTGTTGCAGGTGATCGCCGGCAACCTGCACCTGCTGGCCCGGCACGAACCGGACAACGCCCAGGTGCAACGCCGCGTCAGCGCGGCCATTGCGGCGGTGGAGCGCGGGGCCAAGTTGTCGTCGCAGTTGCTGGCCTTTGCTCGTCGCCAACCGTTGTCGCCGGCGGTGTACAACCCGCAACGCATTTACGCCGGCCTGGGCGAGCTGTTGCAGCGGGCGCTGGGGGAAACCATCCATATCGATGTGCAATTGCCCCAGGATTCCTGGTGCATCAATGTCGACCGCAACCAGTTGGAAAATGCGCTGCTCAACCTGGCGATCAACGCCCGGGACGCCATGAAAGGCGAGGGCGTGATTCGCATCACTGGCGAAAACATTATCCTCAACCCCGTCGATTGCGTGGGCAAAAGCATCAAGCCCGGCGAGTATGTGCGCCTGGCGGTCACCGACACCGGTGTGGGCATGTCGCAGACGGTGCTCAAGCGCGCCTTCGAACCCTTCTTCACCACCAAGCGCGAGGGCCAGGGCACCGGCCTGGGCCTGAGCATGGTGTTCGGCTTTGTGCGCCAGAGCGGCGGGCATGTGGAGATGTGGAGCGAGGAGGGCAAGGGCTCGGTGGTGCAGATGTATTTCCCCCACAGCCTGGAGCCGGAAAGCCTCGACATGCACAGTGAACTGGCGCTCCACAGCGGCGGCCAGGAGACCGTCCTGGTGGTGGAGGACAATGAAGGCGTGCGCCTGACGGTGGTCGAGTTGCTGGAGCAGTCGGGCTACACCGTGCTCACCGCCGAAGACGGCGACCGCGCCATGCAGGCATTGCTAGGCGGCGTGCGCCCGGACCTGATTTTCACCGACGTGGTCATGCCTGGCCGCGTCAAAAGCACTGACCTGGCCGATTGGGCCCGGACGCAGCAGCCACCGGTGGCCGTGCTGTTCACCTCGGGCCACACCCGTGACATTCTCTCCAGCAATCACCTGCTGAGCCCCGACATTCACCTGCTGAGCAAGCCCTACAGCCCCGAAGCCCTGACGCAACGGGTGCGCAGCGTGCTCACCGCAAGACAAGGTTGCCCATGACGTCACAGCGTACCCTCCCGCCGATAACCGCCCACCCCACCGGTTTTGTCCGCGTACGCGGCGCCCGTGAACACAACTTGCGCAACGTCGATGTGGACATTCCCCGGGATGCCCTGGTGGTGTTTACCGGGGTGTCGGGGTCGGGCAAGTCGTCCCTGGCGTTTTCCACCGTGTATGCCGAGGCACAACGGCGCTACTTCGAGTCGGTAGCACCCTATGCGCGGCGGCTGATCGACCAGGTCGGCGTGCCGGATGTCGACTCCATCGAAGGCCTGCCACCTGCGGTGGCCCTGCAACAACAGCGCGGTACGCCGAGTGCACGCTCATCGGTGGGCAGCGTCACCACCTTGTCGAGCCTGATCCGCATGCTGTATTCCCGTGCCGGCAGCTACCCGCCGGGGCAGGCGATGCTGTATGCCGAGGACTTTTCGCCGAACCTGCCCCAGGGCGCCTGCCCGCAATGCCACGGCCTGGGCCGGGTGTACGAAGTGACCGAAGCGCTGATGGTGCCCGACCCTTCGCTGACCATTCGCCAGCGCGCCGTGGCGTCCTGGCCGTTGGCATGGCAGGGCCAGAACCTGCGCGACATCCTGGTAACCCTGGGCTATGACGTCGACATCCCGTGGCGCGACCTGCCGAAAAAGCAGCGCGACTGGATCCTGTTCACCGAAGAAACCCCTACGGTGCCGGTGTACGCAGGCTTCACCCCGGCGCAGACCCGCGACGCGTTGAAACGCAAGCTGGAGCCGAGCTACCAGGGCACCTTCAGCGGCGCGCGGCGCTACATCCTGCACACCTTCACCCACACCCAGAGTGCGCTGATGAAAAAGCGCGTGTCGCAGTTCATGCAGGGCAGTGCCTGCCCGTTATGCCAGGGCAAGCGCCTGACCCAGGCGGCGCTGTCGGTGAAGTTTGCCGGGGTGGATATTGGTGAGCTGTCACAATTGTCGTTGACGCAGTTGGCCGAGTTGCTGCGGCCAGTGGCGGCGGGGCAGGACCGCATGAAGCTGTCGGTGGAGAAACGCCTGGCAGCCCAGCGTATCGCCCAGGATCTGTTGGAGCGGGTCAGCACCTTGACCGAGCTGGGGCTGGGCTATTTGTCCCTGGAGCGCAGCACGCCGACCTTGTCGTCCGGCGAGTTGCAGCGCTTGCGCCTGGCCACGCAGTTGGGTTCGCAATTGTTTGGCGTGATTTATGTGTTGGACGAGCCGTCGGCGGGCCTGCACCCAGCGGATGGCGAGGCGTTGTTCACCGCGCTGGATCGGTTGAAGGCGGCCGGCAATTCGTTGTTCGTGGTGGAGCATGACCTGGAAACCATGCGCCGCGCCGACTGGCTGATCGATGTGGGCCCGGCCGCCGGTGAGCATGGCGGGCAGGTGCTGTACAGCGGCCCGCCTGCGGGGTTGGCGCACATCGAAGCATCGCAAACCCGCGACTACCTGTTTGCCGAGCGCCAGCCGTCGACACAGTCGCGACGTGAGCCGCGTGGCTGGTTGAAGCTCGAAGGCGTGACCCGCAATAACCTCAAGGGCTTGAACGTCGACTTCCCGTTGGGCTGCTTCACGGCGGTCACCGGTATCTCCGGTTCGGGCAAGTCCAGCCTGGTCAGCCAGGCGCTGCTGGAACTGGTGGGCGCCGGCCTCGGCCGCGTGGTGGAAAGCGACGAAGAACCGAGCCTGGAAGACGACGCCCCACAGGCCAGCGGTGGGCATATCAGCAGCGGCCTGGAGGACATCCGCCGCCTGGTGCAGGTGGACCAGAAGCCCATCGGCCGCACGCCGCGCTCCAACCTGGCGACCTACACCGGGCTGTTCGACAACGTGCGCAAATTGTTCGCCGCGACACCGGCGGCCAAAAAGCAGCATTACGACGCGGGGCAGTTCTCGTTCAACGTCGCCAAGGGCCGTTGCCCCCACTGCGAGGGTGAAGGGTTTGTCAGCGTGGAATTGCTGTTCATGCCCAGCGTGTATGCGCCATGCCCTACCTGCCATGGGGCGCGCTACAACCCCGAAACGCTGGCGATCAAATGGCAGGGCCTGAGCATCGCCCAGGTGCTGGGGCTGACGGTGGAGCAGGCGGTGGAGGTGTTTGCCGAACAGCCGGGGGTGTTGCGTTCATTGCAGGTGCTGCGGGACATCGGGCTGGGTTACCTGCGCCTGGGGCAGCCGGCCACCGAGCTGTCGGGCGGCGAGGCGCAGCGCATCAAGCTGGCGACCGAGCTGCAACGCAATGCGCGGGGCGCCACCTTGTATGTGCTGGACGAACCGACCACCGGCTTGCACCCACGGGACGTGGACCGCTTGCTCAGCCAGTTGAATCACCTGGTGGACGCGGGGCATACGGTGGTCGTGGTGGAGCATGAAATGCGCGTGGTGGCCCAAAGTGATTGGTTGATCGACATCGGGCCGGGGGCCGGGGATTTGGGCGGCAAAGTGGTGGCGTGCGGCACACCGCAAACAGTCGCCAAGAGCAAGACCAGCCGCACCGCCCCTTTCCTGGCGCGAGAGCTGACCTAACCGACACTGACGATCAACTGTAGGAGCCGGCTTGCCGGCGATGGCGTCCTCAAGGGCTCCATCGCCGGCAAGC
>NZ_JBWKRS010000057.1:10609-22455 GCF_059419385.1 Pseudomonas sp. GW821-FHT05H12
CTCCCCCCCCCCCCCCCCCCCCCCCCCCCCCCCCCCCCCCCCCCGGGCTCCTACAAATGTGGGTCAGGGCTGCTGGACCTGTTGCTTGGCTTGTTTCACCACATTTTCGACGGTGAAGCCAAACTTCTCCTGCAACTTGGCTAAGGGCGCCGATGCGCCAAAGCTGTTCATCACCACCTTGGCCCCGGTCTGCCCGACATAACGGTCCCAACCCAAGGGACCGGCCTGTTCCACCACTACCCGCGCCTTGATCGCAGGGGGCAGCACGCTGTCGCGGTAGGCCTGGTCCTGGTCTTCGAACAGCTCCCAGCTCGGCATGGACACTACCCGTGCGGCGATGCCTTCGGCTTTCAGCTGCTCGTACGCTGCAACGGCAAGGCTCACTTCGCTGCCTGTCGCCATCAGGATGACGGTGGGGTGGTCGTCACTGGCCAACACATACGCGCCCTTGGCTGCGCCGGATGCTGGCGCGTAACGCGTGCGGTCCAGTGTCGGCAGCGCCTGGCGCGACAGCACCACGCAACTGGGGCGATGGGTTTGCGCCAGGGCCACTTTCCACACTTCCAGGGTTTCATTCGCGTCGCCCGGGCGCAGGGTCAGCAACCCTGGCGTGGCGCGCAACTGCGTGAGGTGTTCGATGGGTTGGTGCGTCGGCCCGTCCTCACCCACGCCAATCGAGTCATGGGTAAACACGAACACCACCGGCAATTCCATGATTGCCGCCAGGCGAATCGGTGGCTTCATGTAGTCGCTGAACACCAGGAACGTCGAGGTGTAGGGCCGCAGGTACGACAGCGCCATGCCGTTGGCAATCGCGCCCATGGCATGTTCGCGGATGCCAAAGTGCAGGTTGCGCCCGCTGTAGTCGTCGGCACTGAAACGCCCGGCACCGTCAAAGGTGAGGTTGGTCTTGGTGGACGGTGACAGGTCGGCCGAGCCCCCCAGCAACCAGGGGATGTGCTGTGCGAAGGCATTCAACACCTCGCCACCGGAGGCGCGGCTGGCAACGCCTTTGGCGTCTGTGGCGAACGTGGGCTGTCCCGCCTGCCACTGCTCGGGCATTTCCCCGGCGCGCATGCGCTGCAGTTCATCGGCCAATGTCGGCTCAAGCTGGGCCAGGGCCTGGTTCCATTGCGCGTGCAGCGGCTCGGCACGTTCGTGCAGCGCATCACGCAATACCGTGCGCGCGTCGTCGGGCACCAGGAAGCTGGAATCCTGCGGCCAGCCATAAGCGGCTTTGGTCAGGCGGATTTCTTCCTCACCCAGCGGCTCACCGTGGGCAGAGGCGGTGTTGTGCTTGTGGGGCGAGCCGTAGCCGATCACGCTGTCGACCACGATCAGGGTCGGCGCGCCGGTGTTCGACTGGAAGGTGTGCAGCGCCGTGCTCAGGGCTTGCAAGTCATTGGCATCGGTGACGTGCAGCGTGTGCCAGCCATAGGCCTGGAAGCGCTTGATCACGTGCTCACTGAACGCCAACTCGGTGTGGCCTTCGATGCTGATGGTGTTGTTGTCGTAGATCCAGCACAGGTTATCCAACTTCAAGTGCCCGGCCATGGAGGCGGCTTCGCTGCTGATGCCTTCCATCATGTCGCCGTCGCCGCACAGGGTGTAGACGTTGTAATCGAACAGCACCTGGCCGTCGCGGTTGAAGCGCTCGCCGAGCCAGCGCTCGGCCATCGCCATGCCCACGCTGTTGGCGCAGCCTTGGCCCAGTGGGCCGGTGGTGGTTTCCACGCCGGTGGTCATGCGGTATTCAGGGTGGCCCGGGGTCTTGGAGCCCATCTGGCGGAACTGCTTGATGTCGTCCAGGCTCACCGCCGGCAGGCCGGAACGCTTGCCGTGCGCGTCAATCTCCACCACACCCGCCAGGTGCAGCAGCGAATACAGCAGCATCGACGCGTGCCCCACTGACAGCACAAAACGGTCACGGTTGGGCCAGTCGGGATGGTCGGGGTGGTAGCGCAGGAACCGGCTCCACAGCGTATAGCCCACCGGCGCCAGGCCCATGGGCGTGCCCGGGTGGCCGGAATTAGCCTTTTGCACGGCGTCCATCGCCAGGGTGCGGATCGTGTTGATGCATTGGGTGTCGACAGCGGTGGCAGCGTGAGTCATGAAACCGGTCTCCCTCGGGTGGCGATCTACAGTGGAGGGCAGGGCGACGCAAAGGTTTGATCGCGTTGCCGGTGCCGCGACGAACGGAGGGAATTGACCTCGAACATGACAAGACCCACTGCAATGGGCTAGCTTCAAGAGCGTAGGCCATTGATCAACGTGCGGAGGTTTTCCATGCCAGTGAAACACGACCTGTATCAGGACTTGGGGTTGAGCAAGTCAGTCGTTCACGAACGCAGGGCGAGCGACAAACGCCTGGACTCACTGCTCACCCAATACGACGCAGCCGATGGGGAGGTGCTCAAGGCAGAGTCGGCCAGCGCCAGCGATGAGGACGTGGAAAAACTGAAGAAAAAACGGCTGTTGATCAAAGACAAGATCGTGGAGCAGTTGGGCTGAAGGGATGTCCGCGCCTACACGGCGCGGACATATTTGTTCAGAATTGTCTGAAGGACAGGGCGCTTTTGACTCTCTATGATGCGCCCCGCCCACCTGGCTCTGGGGACTGTTGCGGCGCAAGGATTGCGCTGGTGAGCCAGGTGGGCACCTTTCTTCAAGCCAGCAGCGCCCGCGCGCATTCGTCTATCGAGCGCTGCTGCGTTTCGCCATACAGCTTCAATTCATCAATCGTCTGACGGCCCAGCGCCTTTTCGAATTCCACCTGGTTGGAATTGGCCGCGTAGTGACTCTGCGCCGCATCCCCCAGGTTGGACTGGAAGATCCCCGCCGCGCTCACCGGCAAGAAATCCTCGTACACCAACGGTTCCACATCAATGTGGCCGGCCGCAATCAGCGCCTCCAACGTACGCGGCTGGTCGGTGTTGCCACGGGCGGCCACGCCCTGTTCGGTGGCGAAGTAGCGGAAGTACGCCAGGCCCTGTTCACGCATCTGCGCATGGTTGTCGGGGAAGGCCTGGAAGTGTTGCTCCATCAATGCCATATAGCGCGCCGCGTTGCCCTCGTTCGGGAAAGCACCCAGTTCATCACGCGCCGCATTCAGCAACTGGTCGTACAGCGCTCGGCCCTTGGGGGTCAGCGCGACGCCGCGTTGTTCGATCTCGCCGAAGCGTGCGCTGTGGCTGCCTTGGGCGTCGGTGAAGGCGATGGGTTCATCCAGGGCCTTGAAGCTGGTCTGGCGCAGCAGGATCGGGCACTCACGGCGCGGCGGGCCTTCGATCACCGCCTTGGGGGTGATGCCTTTGCCGGGCATGGCGGCCTGCACCTGGTCGATGTCCAGGGTGCGCGGGGTGAGGTGGTTGATGTGCGGGCCCTTGAAGGCCACGACATCGGCGATCAGGCGGTGCTGGTCGCTCAGTTGTTGGTACTGCGCGCCGGTCACGGTCGCGGTGTGGTGCCAGCGGAAGGTTTCCAGGGCCTGGCGGATGAACTCATCGGCGTCTTCGGCGTTGAGGCCGCCGTGCGTTTCGGCTTTCTCGATCAAGGCCAGGGCGCCAGGGGTGAAGATCGAGCGCTTGGCCAGGGCGGTTTCGGCGAAGCTGCGCAGTTCGAGGTTTTCGATCAGCTCCAGGCGCAGCAACGAGGTGAACACGCGGAACGGGCTGGTTTGCAGCGCACGCTCATGCACCGCGCGAAAGGCCGTGGAATGCACCGGCACACCGGCTGGCGTCAGGTCGTAGTAGCCCACCGGCTGCATGCCCATCACGGCAAACAAGCGGCCGATGGTGGCCAGTTCAAAGGCGGTGCCCAGGCGGATGGCACCGTGGCGTTCCATGTCCAGGCGCTGGATTTCGCCGGTGCGGCGCAGCTGTTGCGCCAGGCCCGGTTCGCGGTCGAGGACGCGGGTATTGGTCTCGGCCACCAGCTCCATCAGAGCGCCGTAAAGTGGAACTTCATCTCGGTACATGTCGGACATGGCCTTGGAGAAGCCTTTGCGGATGTCGTCGGGGCTGACATGTGCGGTGGTCGGCATAGAAAAATTCCTGAACACGGTGGAGTGGGGCATGGCCTATGTCTGGATTTTGTTGGGCTGGGCCTGGCCGTGCAAACGAAGAATCCTCAGGACTTCATGCTGAAAATGAATGAAATGACGCAAATATGACAAAAAACGACAGCTTGAAAATTTCATTTTTCGAGGACTTTCCTAACTAATTCTTCACGAGGAGCGCCCCGGTCCTCATGAAACAATCGTCACGTTTGTAGGGATGAAAGCTGTTCTGCACACACCGCACATAAAAATATGTTTAGGGGCTGTCGTTAATGAAAATTTCTACACTGGCGTTATCCATCACCGCCGCCTTGCTTGCACAGCAAGCCAGCGCCGATGATTTCGGGCTCGGTTCGCTGGGCACGGGGAACGGTCACAGCGGCTTTCTGGAAGACAGCCACGCGGCTATCAGCTCGCGAACCATGTACTACAGCGCAGACAACCGCTCGGGGACGGCGAATGATCTGCGTGAAGCGGCCACCTTGCTGCGCTTCGACTACAAATCCGGCTACACCCAGGGCACCCTCGGGGTCGGTTTTGATGTGATGGCCTTCGGTGCCTTGCGTCTGGACGGTGGCGATGGCCACACCGCAGGCCCAGGCCTGGCCGGTAACGGCAACAGCTTTTTCCCAACCAAGAACAACGGCACTGAACCGGCCGACAGTTTCGGTCGCGCTGCGGGTAACGTGAAGTTCCGCATCTCCCAGACCGAATTGCACGTGGGTGGCGGTCTGGCCCCGGTGTTGCCGATCCTGGTGTCCAACGACAGCCGTGTGGCGCCGCAGACCTTTGACGGCGGCATCCTGACGTCCAGCGACATTCCCAACGTGACCTTCACCGGCGGTGAGCTGAACCATGCCCAAGGGCGTGCTTCCAGCAACTCTACTGGCCTGAGCGTTGCCGGCGCGACCCGTGACAGCAACAGCTTCAAGTTTGGCGGCCTGGACTACAAACCGTTCGGTTCTTCCGACAATGCCATCGCTAAAAACCTGACGTTGCAGTACTACTACGCCGACCTGGAAGACTTCTACAAACAGAACTACTTCGGCTTGGTACACGTGCTGCCCCTGGGCAACGACCAGTCGTTCAAGACCGACCTGCGCTACTTCGACAGCACCAGCGACGGCAAGAACGGCTCGGCCGGCTACGCGTTCAACAACAACGGCGGCTATGCCAAGCACGCTGGCGAAGTGGACAACAAAACCTACAGCGCCGCGTTCACCTACCAGTTGGGTGGCAGCAGCCTGATGCTCGGCCACATCGGCGTGAGTGATGACGGCGGCTTCGTCTGGGTCAACCAGGGCAGCATCGCGGACCCGAACGCCCAAGGCGCCGGTGGCAGCGACTTCTACCTGTTCACCGACGCCGTGGTCGGCCAGTTCTCCCGTGCGGGCGAGCAGGTCAATTTCGGTCAGTACTCGTATGACTTCAAAGCCTACGTGCCTGGCCTGAAAGCCTCCATCGCTTACCTGGACGGTACTGACATCAAGTCCAAGGTAGCCGGCGGTGCTGATCAGAAAGAAAACGAAACCGACTTCCGTCTGGACTACGTGGTGCAGGAAGGCCCGCTGAAAGGCTTTGGCACCACCTTCCGTACAGGTACTTATCACGGTCACAACACCGGCACGGCCGATCAGGACCAAACGCGCCTGATCTTCAACTACACCTACGCGATCTTCTAAGAACGCGCGCGGAAACTGCGCAACTGCGCAGCGCCAAAAAACTGCAGGCCGCCTAATCAGCGGCCTCAGTCTTTTCTGGGCCAGGGTTGAGTCTTCATGTGCATCGGGGCGCGAATGGGTTCTACACTGCCCGTCACCGCGCCAGTGATGGAGGACCCGATGACGGCCACGCCCGTAACAGACATCCTTGCAACGATTGAAGGCCAACGCCTGGCCAACCCGGACGCCGAATGCTGGCGCGAGTGGGGCCCTTACTTGAGTGAACGCCAATGGGGCACCGTGCGCGAGGACTACAGCGCCGACGGTGATGCCTGGGCGTATTTCCCACACGAACATGCCCGCAGCCGCGCCTACCGCTGGGGCGAGGACGGCCTGGCCGGTTTTAGTGACAAGGCACAACGCTGGTGCCTGGGTCTGGCGCTGTGGAACGAGCGCGACAGCATCCTCAAGGAGCGCCTGTTCGGCTTGAACAACGCCGAGGGCAACCACGGTGAAGACGTCAAGGAGCTGTACTTTTTCGTCGACGGCGTACCGAGCCATGCCTACCAGCGCATGCTCTACAAGTACCCCCATGCAGCCTTTCCCTATGCCGACCTGATCACCGAAAACGCCCGGCGTGGCTTGGGCGATGCCGAGTACGAGGTGCTCGACACCGGGGTGTTCGAAGACAACCGCTACTGCGATGTCAGCGTCGAATACGCCAAGCACACGCCTGACGATATCTTCATGCGCGTCACCGTACACAATCGCGCGGACCAGCCGACCCGCCTGCAGGTACTGCCCCAGCTGTGGGCGCGCAATGACTGGAGCTGGACGGTTGATGCACCCAAGCCACAGCTGACCCTGGCCGGTTCTCACGTGCTGGCCCGTCATCATGAACTGCCCGACCGCCACCTCAGTGCCTGGGGCCAGGACGGCGTGGAATGGCTGTTCTGTGAAAACGAAACCAACTACCCGAAGCTCGACGCCCAACCGGCGCCGGGGCCGTTCAAGGACGGTATCAACGATTACGTGGTCGACGGTGTTCAGTCGGCGATTCTTCGCGATGCCGGTACCAAGGTGGCGGCGCGGTTCATCCTTGAACTGGACGGCCAGCAGAGCAAAACCCTTTACCTGCGTTTCGCACCTACCGATGCGCCTGAAGTCAATGCGCGCAAGCTGTTTGAACAACGCCGCGAGGAGGCCGATGACTTCTACGCGGCCCTGCAACACAACATTGCCGATGAGGATGCACGCAACGTACAGCGTCAGGCCCTGGCCGGTTTGCTGTGGTCCAAGCAACTCTATTATTTCGACGTCAACCAATGGCTCGACGGCGACCCGGCTCAACCTGCGCCGCCGCCTGAGCGCCTGCATATCCGCAATACCCATTGGCGGCACCTGTCGAATTTCGACATCCTGTCGATGCCCGACACCTGGGAATACCCGTGGTACGCCTCCTGGGACCAGGGCTTCCAGGCGGTGGCCATTGCTCTGATCGACCCGGGCTACGCCAAGCAGCAGTTGCTGCTGCTGGTGAAGGACCGCTTCATGCACCCCAATGGCCAGCTGCCAGCGTATGAATGGCGGTTCGACGACGCCAACCCGCCGGTACACGCCTGGGCCAGTTGGCGCGTGTACCAGCAGGATAAAGCGCTGAAGGGCGTAGGCGACATGGACTTCCTGGAGCGGATCTTCCACAAGCTTCTGCTGAATTTTTCCTGGTGGGTCAACCGCAAGGACGCCGAAGGCCGCAACCTGTTCCAGGGCGGGTTCCTGGGGCTGGACAACATCGCCTTGTTCGACCGTTCGGCCACGTTGCCACCGGGCTATCAGCTGGATCAGGCCGACGGCACCGCATGGGTCGCCGCGTATGCGCTGGACCTGATGCGCATCGGCCTGGAGCTGGCCAAGCGCAATCCTGTGTACGTGGATATCGCGGTGAAGTTCTTCGAGCACTTCCTGTACATCGCCGGGGCGATCAACCGTGTCGACGACAGCGCCGAAGGCCTGTGGGACGAGCAGGACCAGTTTTTCTACGACGTGCTGCACCGGCCCGACGGCCAGAACGAACCGGTGCGCCTGCGCTCGATTGTCGGCCTGATGCCGCTGTTTGCCGTGCTGGTACTGGAGCAGCGTGAGCATGAAGGCTTGGAAGGCTTGCGCGAGCGCCTGCTGGGCTTCATGAAACATCGGCCGGACCTGGCCAAGCTGGTTTCACGCTGGAACGAACCGGGGCAGGGCAACCGCCTGTTGCTGGCGTTATTGCGGGGTGAGCGCACCAAGGACTTGCTGCGTCGTATGCTCGATGACAACGAGTTCCTCTCGGCCTTTGGCGTGCGCTCCTTGTCCAAGGCCTTCGCCGAACAACCCCTCGCGCTGAAGATGAATGGAGACACCCTGTGCGCGCGCTACCAGCCGGGGGAGTCCGATTCACGCCTGTACGGCGGCAACTCCAACTGGCGCGGGCCGTTGTGGATGCCGGTGAATTACATGCTGATCGAGTCGCTGCGTGAGTTTCACCGCTACTACGCGGATAACTTCTCGGTGGAATACCCGACGGGCAGTGGTTATCTGTCGTCGCTTGAGGAAGTGGCTGACAGCCTCAGCCAGCGCCTGACGCGTTTGTTCCTGCGCGATGAAAATGGCCTGCGGCCGTCGATGGCCGGCTATGCGCAGTTGGAGGCCGACCCGCTGAGCCGCGACTTGGTGTTGTTCCACGAGTATTTCCACGGGGAAACCGGGCGTGGGTTGGGGGCGTCGCACCAGACGGGGTGGAGCGCGTTGGTGGCGTTGTTATTGAGTGTTCCGTCAACGGCGTGAATCGGGTAGATTCGCCGGCCCGACCCTTACAAGGATGTAGATCATGGCGAATACCGCCACTGCTTCACGCCCAGCGAACCTGCTGGTTGCCCTGCTCATGGGCGCCGGTGTGTTTACCTTGAGCCTGTATGCCAGCAGCGCCAGCGCAGCCTCAATGAGGGCCGCCTGTGTGCAATGCCCATCGGAGACTGCCGATGCGTCCAAATGGGTTAAAAATGGCACGTATCGCCTCGACCCCGTGACTCTGTCGATTGACGATGAGGTCAGAAATGCGGACCCTGACTCGCTTCGCAAAATGACCCGGCTCAAGCCGCAGGCGCTTGGGGCTGATGAAAATGATCCCTTGGTCGATGAAGTCGTCCGCGCGATTGATATCGTCGGTGAGGCCGGTGATGTCGATATATTGAGGGCGCAGTGGCCCGAGCTGACGCGCCGATCGCGTTACGCGTACAGTCTTTTCATTAACGAAGGGCAAATAGCCGATTTCTATAACGTCTACGTGCGCGTGGGGCCCAACAAGTATTTGATCGTCATTGGCCGGGACGTGGAGTCCGGGGAGTTCCACGAGCGGCCGGGTGAGGGGTACCTCATCAACCGCCGTGGTACAGAGGGCCATTCCAGGGAGCTTGAGCAGTTTAGAGTTGTCGAGGCCGCAGCAGGCCGCTGACAGATCCTCATGAGCCAGAAATGAACGTCGCCTCAGGTGCACGGTTTGCCGCGGTTGTTGCTGTAGTGAGCGGGCTTGCCCCGCGCCGCGGTCTACAGGGCCTCCTATATCGACCTGACACACCGCCGCGCGGGGCAAGCCCGCTCACTACAGGTCGGGGTTTTGGGCAAAAAAAATCCCGCCTCGAGAGGCGGGATCCGGGACCGTCCGTGAATCAAGCCGGGAACAGTTCGCTCAGCTTCATGGCCAGCATCATGTCGCCTTCGGTGCGCAGTTTGCCGCTCATGAAGGCTTGCATGCCGTCGGTGTCGCCGCTGACGATGCCTTCCATGGTTTCGCCGTCGGTGACCAGGGTCACTTGGGCGTCAGGGTTTTCGCCTTCCAGCAGTTCGCAGGTGTTGTTTTTCACCACCAGCGAGAAGTTCTGGGTGTCGTCGATACGGAAACCGAACACCAGGTCCAGGCCGTCGGCAGCGGCTGGGTTGAATTTGGCTTTCATTGCTTCTACAGCTTTGGCTACGTCAGTCATGGTTTCGATCCTTTAGGGTGAGTCCAGTGACCTTGGGGTCACGGTTGGCCGCCATTCATCGGAAGGTGATGAGGTGCGGCGCCTTCAACAGTTGCAAGTGGGTGTGACTGTTGAAGGAAGCCAGTGCCACCTCGCGACCGCGGAATTTCAGCTGGTTGAGCGAGGTGTTAACAATTTGCCAGTTCAGCTCGAACGCCTGGGCTGCCGGCATTCGGGTGATCAGGTGGAGCAGGGCGGTGATGGTGCCGCCGGAGGTGAACACGGCGATCTTCTGCGTGTTGTCGGCTGCTTCGAGGATGCGTTGCAGGCCGCCTTGTACGCGCTCCACGAACCCCAGCCAGCTTTCCAGCCCGGGCGGGTCGTAGGTGCCGGCCAGCCAGCGCTCGATGATCAGGGCGAAGATGCGTTGGAATTCGCTGCGGTTCTGCGCGGCATTGCGCAGGATGTCCAGGGCCTCGGGCTCGGTCGTCAGCAGGTCGGGCAGCAGGGCACGGATGATCGCGTCGGCATCAAATTCGTTGAAGGCGCTGTCGACTTCTAGCGCCGGCACCGGCAGGCCGAGGGCTGCATAGTGCTCGAAAGCGGCGGTGGCGGTGTGCTGCTGGCGACGCAGGTCACCGGCGACACAGCGGTCGAACGTGAGGCCCAGGTCTGCCAGGTGGCGACCGAGCACGTGCGCTTGTTCCACGCCGACGGGCGACAGGACGTCATAGTCGTCTGCACCGAAGGAGGCCTGGCCATGTCGAATCAGGTAGATGCTGCCCACGTCCGTTTTCCCGGTACGTTGAAAGTCTGGCGAGGTTATGAGGATGCCGAAGAGCTGTCAATGAAAAAACATACGCTTGTTTTAAAAGCTCGTTAGAGGCCCATTGCTGGCGGTTTGAGCACTGGCCCGAAGGCAATGCCGTCGGTATGCTGGGGCCATCCGCGCCCGGCGCAGTGCATTTTTTAAGGAGTCATATGGATTTTCTGGCTGAATACGCGAGTTTCCTGGCGAAGACCGTCACCCTGGTGGTCGCCATTCTGGTGGTATTGATCAGCTTCGCAGCCCTGCGCAGCAAAGGCCGTCGCAAATCGGCTGGCCAGTTGCAGGTCAGCAAACTCAATGATTTCTACAAGGGCCTGCGTGAGCGTCTGGAGTCGACCCTGCTCGACAAGGACCAACTCAAGGCGCTGCGCAAAGCCGAAAGCAAGACCGAAAAGAAGAACAGCAAGAAGAAACCCGAGGCCAAGCCACGGGTGTTCGTGCTGGATTTCGACGGCGATATCAAGGCCTCGGCCACCGAGAGCCTGCGCCATGAAATCACCGCCTTGCTGAGCCTGGCCACGCCAAAGGACGAAGTGGTGCTGCGCCTGGAAAGCGGCGGCGGCATGGTGCACAGCTACGGCCTGGCCTCTTCGCAACTGGCGCGCATTCGCCAGGCGGGCGTGCCGTTGACTGTGTGCATCGACAAGGTCGCGGCCAGCGGCGGCTACATGATGGCGTGCATCGGCGAGAAGATCATCAGCGCCCCGTTCGCCGTCCTCGGATCCATTGGTGTGGTTGCGCAGTTGCCCAACGTCAATCGCCTGCTGAAAAAACACGACATTGACTTCGAAGTGCTGACGGCCGGCGAGTACAAGCGCACCCTCACGGTGTTTGGCGAAAACACCGAGAAGGGCCGGGAGAAATTCCAGGAAGACCTGGACATCACCCACCAATTGTTCAAGAACTTCGTGTCGCGCTATCGCCCGCAACTGGCGATCGATGACGTGGCGACCGGCGAAGTGTGGCTGGGTGTTGCAGCCCTCGACAAACAACTGGTCGATGAACTGCAGACCAGCGACGAATACCTGGCCACCAAGGCCAAGAGCTCCGACGTGTTCCACCTGCACTATGCCGAGCGTAAAAGCCTGCAGGAGCGCGTGGGCCTCGCCGCCAGCGGCTCGGTGGACCGTGTGTTGCTGACCTGGTGGAGCCGCTTGACCCAGCAGCGCTTCTGGTAATCGCCGGCGCTTCTACGTGTTGCATGGGCATACATTCCGTGATGCTCCGCACCACCTGTAGGAGCCGGCTTGGGGGGGGGGGGGGGGGGGGGGGGGGGGGGGGGGGGGGGGGGGGGGGGGGGG
>NZ_JBWKRS010000058.1:0-5207 GCF_059419385.1 Pseudomonas sp. GW821-FHT05H12
GGCACACCGAGCCTAGGCGAGGTGCCGAGTGTTGGGGCAAGAGCCCTTTGCTTACTTTGGGGCTTTTCCAAAGTGAGCCGCCGTAAGGGCGGAACCATAAGCCGCCATCACCCAAAAAACGGATATGTACACGACGTCAAACCACCACCTCCGCACTCAACAAATAACTCCGATACAACCCCGCATACACCCCATCCCTCTCCATCAACTCCCCATGCCCCCCCACTTCCACCACCTGCCCATGCCGCACCACCGCGATCCGATCCGCATCCCGAATCGTCGCCAGCCGATGCGCAATAATGATCGCCGTGCGCCCCTCACACAGCCGTCGCAACGCCCGCTGAATCCGCCGCTCCGTATGAATATCCACCGCCGACGTCGCCTCATCCAGCACCAGCACCGCCGGGTCCGCCAGGTACGCGCGCACCAGGCACACCAACTGCCGCTGCCCATGGCTCAAATGAGCCCCCAACGGCCCCACCTCGGTGTGATATTGGTGAGGCAACCGCTCCAACACCTCATCCGCCCCCAACTCACGAGCCGCGGCAATCAGCAGCGCATCAGACGCCTGGGGCGCGGCCAGACGCAGGTTGTCGAGGATGCTGCCGCTGAACAACACGTTGTCCTGCAACACCACCCCCACATGCCGACGCAAGGTGTGTTGCGCCAGGTCGCGCACGTCAATGCCGTCGAGCCGCACCGCACCGGTCTGGGCTTCGTAGAAACGCGTCAGCAACTGCACCAGCGTGCTCTTGCCATGGCCGGACGGGCCGACAATCGCCAGCACTTCACCCGCCGCAATATGCAGGTTCAAGCCAGTAAGGACCGGCGTCTGCCCGTAGCTGAACCCCACCTGGTCAAACTGCACGTCACCGCGTGCCAGCGGCAGCGGTTCAGGTGTGAGGCTGTCGACGATCTGCGGGCGGGTATCGAGCAGCAGGAAGATTCGTTGCGCTGATGCCGACCCCGTGGCGTAACGCTCGAACAGGTCCGACAGTTCCTGCAGCGGCCCCAAGAACAGAAACACGTAGAACAGGCTTTCAGCCACCTGGCCCACACTGACGTCGCCCGCCGCCAGGCCGTACGCGCCCACCAGCAGCAACAGCGCGATGCCGGCCGAGCTGAGCAGGGCGGTAAACGGCGCAAACCACGACGAGCGCAAGCTGCCGCGAATCAGCGCGTGGTTGAAGTCATCCAGCAGCCCGCGATAACGCCGCAGGTTGGGCGTTTCCTGGGCGCACTGTTGCAGCAGGCGTGCGCCGCTGACGCTTTCGACCAAGTGCGCGGTAAAGCGGCTGCGGTTTTCCGCGACCTTGGCCCAGTTGCGCTGGGAGATGCGCTTGAAGCTCCACGTGGCGATCACCAGCAGCGGCACCGTCGCCACCAGGCTCAGAAAGAAGCGTGGGTCGATGCGCCAGAGCATCACCGACGCAAGGCCGCAACGCAGCACGGCGCCGAGTAATTCCGGTGGGCCCTGGATCACCAGCGGCTCAAGGGCGTCCACGTCGCGGTCGACCCGGGAAATGATGCGCCCGGCACGGGTCTGGTCGAAGTAGCTCACGCTCAAGCCCTGCACATGGGCGAACACCTGCACACGCAAGGCGTTCAGCACTCGGATCGCCGCGCTGCCTGCAACGAACTGCGAGACCCCGGCCAACAGAAAGCGCGCCAGCCAGCTCGCCGCCAGGCCCAGGCCCAGCCACAGCACCAGGCGTTCATCCAGCAACCAGTGATTGGCCTGCTGAACCAACCCGCGGTCGAGCAGTTCGCGCACGAACCACGGGCGCAGGAACACGGTAAATACCAGCAAGATTTCGATGCCGATCACCGCCAGGATCTGACGGCGGATCGGCCGCAGCAGCGGCAGCAGGCGCTTGAACATGCCCCGGTCGAGGGCTTTTTTCGCCAGCATTTCTTCGATTTCGATGTCGCTCAAGGCTTTGCCTGGCAGCGGGTTAGCCATGGTCGATCCCCAGCAGGTCGCGGTAAGCCGCGTCGGTGGATTGCAGGTGGGTGTGGGTGCCTTGGGCGACGATGCGGCCGGCGTCGAGCATCAGCACGCGGTCGGCCAGCAGGATGGTCGAGAGCTTGCTGGAGATCACCAGCACCGTCGTGCCGTGCAACTGCCGCAAGTTGTGCAGCACCTGGCGTTCGCTGATGGCGTCGAGGGCGCTGGTGGCGTCGTCCAGGCACAAAATGTCCGGTTTGCCCAGCAACGCGCGGGCCAGGCACAGGCGTTGACGCTGGCCGCCGGACAGCGTGACGCCGCGATCGCCCAGGGGCGTTTCCAGGCCGTGGGGCAGGCGTTGCAACACGTCTTCGGCGGCGGCCAGGTGCAGGGCGTCGCGCAGTTGTTCGTCGCTGGCGTCGGGTGCCGTCAGGCGCAGGTTGGCGGCGAGGGTGCCGGCGAACAGGAAGCTCTCCTGCGGTACGACGTGCACCCGTTGGCGCAATGGGCCCAGTTGTAGCGCGCGGATGTCCTGCCAGCCCTGACGGTCCGAGCCCAGCAATACGCGCCCGGCCGTCACATCGCTCAAGCGGGGTAACAGGCTGGCCAGCAGGCTCTTGCCAGTGCCCGTGGCGCCGACCAATGCGACGACCTCACCGGGCTGCAAGGTCAGCGAACAGCCCTGCAGAATGTCGCGGCCACCGCCAGGCGCAGTGACACTCACCGCGTCCAGCTTGAGCCCCAAGGGACTGGCGGGCAGGGCGGCAGTGCCGCTGCGGATCGCGGCCGGTGCATCCAGCAATTGCCAGATGCGCTCGGCACTGGCGCGGGCGTCGGCGAACGTCTGCATCACCCGGCCGATACCTTCGATGCGGAACACCAGCGTGGTGGCGATCAGCAGGGAGGTGACCAACTCACCAATCCCCAACTGACCGGCCGCAACGAGATGCGCGCCGTACACCAGGATCCACACGTGCCCCAGCGCGACCACCGCCTGGGGCAGCGGGATGCGTGAACTGGAATAGGCCAGGGCCTGCCGCGCCAACGTGGCAAACACCGCCACTTGGTCGGCAAAGCCCTGGATACGCGGTTGCTCCAGCGCAAATGACTTGATCACCCGCACCCCGCCAATGCCTTCGCTCAGGTCCTGATTGACGCGGTCGTAAGCGCTGCCGACGGCACGATCGAGTCCGACCAGCCGCTCGGTTTGCAGCACGAAAATCCCCAGGCCCGTGACCGTCAGCAGCAGCGGCACCAGGCCCAGTAGCGGGTCATACCAACTCAGCAAGCCCACCGTGGCGAATACCACCAACGGCGTTTCGACCAACTGCCGCCAGAAGGTGATCAGCGCGTCGCGTACCTTGTCGGCGTCCCGGGTGGTGCGGGTGATCATCTCGCCCATGCCGTGCTGCCAGTGGTAGCCCAGGTGCAGGCTTTGCACCTGGGCCAGGATGCGTTCGCGCAGGCGTGTCAGCAGTTCCTGGCTGATCACCAGCGACAGCACGCTGGCGACGTATTGCAGCACGCCACGGCCCAGGGC
The DNA here is from genome assembly GCF_059419385.1 of Pseudomonas sp. GW821-FHT05H12. Classification (NCBI taxonomy): domain Bacteria; kingdom Pseudomonadati; phylum Pseudomonadota; class Gammaproteobacteria; order Pseudomonadales; family Pseudomonadaceae; genus Pseudomonas; species Pseudomonas sp. GW821-FHT05H12. The sequence continues at coordinate 3,489 of NZ_JBWKRS010000058.1, forward strand.
CACGGCCAGCATCAAACCCAGCCAGTACCAACCCAGGCTGGCGTCGAGGCTGCCGTCGGCGTGATGCACCACGGCACGGCCGGCGCTGACGTCGTTGACGGCGTGGCCTATCAGCCATTGCTGCCAGACCAGCCCCAGGTTGATGGCGATGTACAGCGCTGCCACCAGGCTGAACCGCCAGGGCATTTCCCGGTAGATCGCCAGGCTGCGCAGAAGAGGGTGTCTTTCGATCATGAAAAGCTCATCGGCAAAAAGGAATTCACTCGCCCGTTGTAGGAGCCCGGCTTGCCGGCGATGGCGTCGGCACATCCACTACAGATGTCGCCTGATACACCGCCATCGCCGCGGTGCGACGTTTCGACAAGCCGGGCTCCTACAGAGTTGTGTGGTTATTTTTGGGTGGCGCCCTGGGTTTCCTTGGCGTTGAGGATCGCGGTGTATTCGCCCGGGTCCACGTCGTTGAGGTAGTAGTTGCCCACGTGGTGCAGGCGCCAGCGGATCGGGTCGTGGGTGGTGTGCACCCGGGCGTTGCGCCAGAAGCGGTCGAGGTTCCATTTGCTCAGGGACGCGCTGGCGCCGAGCAGCGAGAAGATGTCGCTGGAGATCTTCAGCGAAGCGCTGTCGGAGTGGGCGCGGGCGGTGGCGACAGAGAGGATCAGTTCGTCTTGCAGTGCCTTGTTCTCCGGGTCCAGCTCGTGGGCATCAAACACCCGTGCCGCATCGCGCAACAGCGACTCGGCGGCGCGCAGGGCCACGGCGTACTCGCCGATCTGCTTGATGATGTGCGGCTCCTCATTGGCGTGATCGACGCCGCTTTCCACCCATGGCCGTGCGTTGTGCTTGAGGTAATCCACGGCGGCCGACAGCGCGCCGGCAGCAATACCGGTGTCGATGGCCGCGTGAAGGATCTGCGGGAAGGTCAGCCCGGTGCGTTTCATCGGGCCTTTTCGCTGTGACACGTAGTCTTCATCGAGCACGATGTTGTCGAAATTCACCGTGCCGCTCACCGAGTTCTTCTGGCCGAACGCCTCCCAGTCATCCACCAGGGTCAGGCCTGGCGCATTGCGGTTGAGCAGCACGCCCGCGCCGCCATCCTCCGAGGCGGCGGTGAGGGAGATCCATTCGGCCAGGTAGGAACCGGTGGAGTAGAACTTGCTGCCGTTGAGCACCAGGGCGCCATCCTCACGGCGTTCGACGCGGGTCTTGAGCGCAAACTTGTTCTTGCCGCCGACCTCGGCCAGGGCATTGCCGAAGCGTTTGCCGGCCAGCACATCGCTGACCAGGCGATCACGCACGGCGTCGGGGTAACCGTTGAAGATGCCGCGCAGCATCACGTTATGGATCTGCAGCAACTGCCCCACGCCGCCATCCGCCACCGAGATGATGCGCACGGTTTCGACGATGGTTTGCACCGACGCGCCAAGCCCGCCGAAGGCCTTGGGTACGCCGATGGCGGTGATGCCGCTTTCAGAAAGCAGCTGTGCCTGGCGCCACGGTAGTTGGCCGTTTTGCCTGTGGTCGGCGGCAATGGCGGCGATCTCCACGGCGATTTCATGGGCAGCGGCGATGGCCTCGGCTTCGCTGTGCAGCTGGCGTATGGGGGCCTGTTCAAACGTAGTCATGCATTCATCCTTCTGGTTTGGTTCGCGCCGTCCCGTAGGAGCCCGGGGGGGGGGGGGGGGGGGGGGGGGGGGGGGGGGGGGGGGAGAGGGGGGAAGG
>NZ_JBWKRS010000058.1:5217-18385 GCF_059419385.1 Pseudomonas sp. GW821-FHT05H12
CCCCCCCCCCCCCCCCCCCCCCCCCCCCCCCCCCCCCCCCCCCCCCCCCCCGGGCTCCTACAAGGGCGAGCGGTGTCTGAGGGGGCTTGAGCAAGTTCCACGCCAACGCCTGAAACCCCATGGCATGGGGGCTGAGGCTCACGGGGTGCTGCTGGAGAAGCAACACCCCCAAGCGACTGCTGGCGCAGCAGCAGTGCTGTTGGCAGGTCAGCAATCGCGTTGCGAAGCCCCGCGCATCAGCCCCGTAAACCGGGGCTTTGGCCGTTTGGCACGGCCTCTGCAATACCCCCTCCACTGAACCCGCCCAATTCAATGGAGCTGCCGATGACCCTTTCCGCTGTCCTGCCCACGCCTGAGCTTGAGCAGATCTGGTTTACCCGTTGTCCGGTGCCGACCGCGTCCGGCATCGCCTACAAACTGGGCTGGCTGACTGAAGAGTTCGCCCCCGATGGCCTGCCGGTGTCCACCTTGCAGGAGGCCCGCCAGTTGGGTCGCCATCACTACGATCACGACCTGCCGGGGCTGTTTCGCGAAGGCGGGAATGTGCCGGCGTTGGCCGCGCGTGCGGCCGGTGCGCCGAGCCGGCTGATCGGCCTGACCTGGATCGAGGAATGGCAGACCATCCTGGTGCGCCCGGACTCCGGCATCACCCGCCCCGAGGACTTGAAAGGCAAGCGCCTGGCTCTGCCAGCGTGGGGCGAGAGCCGGCCGGGCAGCATTGCCCGGGCCATGAGCCTGCACGGATACAAGGGCGCCTTGAGCCTGGCCGGCCTGGGCTTTGATGACGTGACGCTGGTGGAAGTGGCGTTGCAGGATCAGGAACAGGCACCCGACCCGCAACGCGGTTTGCAACGCTTGTGGTCGGGCCTGGATTACCTGGTGCGTGGTGAGGTGGATGCGGTGTACGTCAAGGGCGCTTCGGCGGCCGACGCGGCACGCCGGCTCGGCCTGGTGGTGGGCATCGACCTGGACCTGATCGCCGAGCCGCGTTATCGCATCAACAACGGCACGCCGCGTCCGATCACCGTCCACCAGAGCCTGCTGGACAACCATTTTGACCTGGTGGTGCGCTTCCTCGCGCAAACCCTCAGTGCCGCCGAGTGGGCCGCGAACAACCGCGACAGCCTCAACGCGATTCTTGAAGAAGAAACCCGCGCGGGCAGTGCCGGTGTGGCCGAGGCTTATCGCGGCGACTTCCACACCACCCTGGCACCGGACCTGTCGGCCCAGCGCCTGGCGTTCCTCGACACCCAGAAGACTTTCCTTTACCTGCACGGCTTCCTGGAGCGCGATTTTGCCATCGCCGACTGGGTCGACCCGCGCCCCCTGCAAGCTGCCCATGAACTGTTGGCCACGCGCCGCGCCTGAACCTGGAGACACCCCATGACTGCCATCGTCCACGCACAACCCATCAGCCAGGAATTGCAGGCCTTTATCGACAAGGTCCTGCTGGAAGCTGAAGAAGCCTTCACCGTATTCCGCGAAACAGACACCATCACCGCCAATGGCACCGTTGGCTTTATCGAGCGCGTCCCCGGCCAAGAATTGCTGGTGTCGGTGAACTACGGCGGCCCGTGGAACTACCGCAAGCCGCTGCAGGCCACCGTCACCGACTTTGCCGGCAACGTGATCTTCGGCAAGGGCAAGGGCGGCCTGGGGCGCTACACCAAGCTGTTCCAGCAGCACCCGGACGTGACCACCGTGTCCCACGTGCATTCGCCGTACCTGGGCGCCTGGGCCCAGACCCACCGCTCCCTGCCATTTCATTACGTGCCGGTGCAGCGCTACCAGCTGGCGCGTGAACTACCGGTGTACATCGACCGCCGCCAGCAAGAGGTGGACTTCATCCTCGACAAGATCGCCGAAAACCCCTTCAACCTGGCCATCCTCGAAGCCAACGGCGGCTCCACGGTATGGGGCAAGCAAGGGCTGCGCGCCACGGCGGAATTCATCCTGTTGCTGGAGGAGGGTGCACAGCTGCAATTGCTCGCCGACGCACTGGGCGGCTCGCGCGCCTATGGTCCGGGTGTGTTGACCCAGCAATGGAAGATGAGCGGGTTGTTCGAGCAGGCCACGGCGCTGGGCCTGGTGCCGGCGATTGACCGTCGTAGCTAAGGTTCACTCGGTCCAACTGTGGGAGCTGGCTTGCCTGCGATAGCGGTGTACCAGGCGACATCAATGTCGGATGTGCCGCCGCCATCGCCGGCAAGCCGGCTCCTACAGGGGGATTTTTTAATTCAAGGATGTGTTGTCATGGCCGTAAAAATTCTCTGGTACCTCACCACGCCCGACGGCCCTTATCCGTGGGAGCCCGAAGGCCGTTGGAAAACCGATTTCCACCACCTCAAGCAACTGGCCGTCGCCAGTGATCGCCTGGGTTACTACGGCTCTTTGCTCGGCTCCAGCCCGAATGAAAGCCTGGCCGTGGCCGCCTCGTTGATCGACGCCACCCAACGCCTGCGCTTTTTGGTGGCCCAACACCCGGGGGAGCTGTCGCCAGCTGTCTTGGCCAAATGGGCGCTGACCTTCGACCAGTTTTCCAACGGCCGCCTGTTGTTCAACGTGGTCAACGGCAATGACGCGGGCCTGGCGACACTGGGCGTGCATTACCCGCATGACGAACGCTACGCCTTCAGCCTCGAATACTGGCGGGCGTTCCAGGGCTTCTATGCCGGCGATACCCGTGGCTATGACGGCGACTACGTCAAGCTCGCCCCGCGTTCGCCGGGTGCGGCCAACCATCCCTTGGGCGGCTGGCACCCGCCGTACCAGAAGCCCGGTATCCCGCTGTGGGGCGCGGGCACGTCGGGGCCAGGTGTCGAGCATTCGGTGCAACTGCTGGACGTGTACCTGAGCTTCGCCAATACCCCGCCAAAGCTGGGCGACAAGTTCCGCAAGGTGGCCGCCGAAGCGGCGAAGATTGGCCGCGAGCTGACCTTCGGCACCCGCTTGCAGATCATCGTGCGCGAGACCGAGGAAGAGGCCTGGGCCCACGCCGAAAAACTGCTGCAACGCACTTCGCTGCAAACTGCACGAAACGCCATCGAACGTCAGCTGCCGCCGGGGGTGAGCTTCGAAGAATTCCACAGCGACGACCCGCACATCCAGCGCAATGTCGACACTGTTCGCAGCGGGCGCTTGCCTACCGCACGCGAGCTGGAGATCTACCCCAACGTGTGGCTCGGCCCCAGCCTGTTCGGTTTCAACATTCTCGGCCCGGCAGCCGGCACCTACCTGGTGGGCAGCGCCGAGCAAGTGGCCGAGCGTATTCGTGAATACGAGGCCCAGGGCACCTCGGCGTTCATCTTGTCGGGCTTCCCGCTGATCGACGAGGCCCACCGTGTGGCCGACCTGTTGTTCCCGCTGCTCGACCTGGACCACGGTTTTGACGTGCCACGCCTGGGCGTCACCCACACGGTTGTGCAGCGCGAAGAGGCTTGAGTGATGAGTGACGGATTTTCCCGCCGGGTGTTTCTCGGCAACAGCCTGGCCATCGGCGGCGGCTTGCTGCTGGGGGGCTGTGACAGTGGCGCGGCCCCCCAGGGCGCGGCCGTCCTTACCGGCAAACCTGTCAGCGGTGGGCGCTTGCGTGTCGGCATTATCGACGGTGACCAGTCCGGCAACCTGGACGCTCACAAACCGGTGGGCGGCGGGATCATTCGCGGCTGGGCGCTGTACAGCAAGTTCTGGGAATGGAACACCGACGTCAGCACGCGCCTGGCCCTGGCCGAATTCGCCGAGCCGAACGCTGACGCCAGCGCCTGGACAATCCGCATCAAGCCGGGCCTGGAGTTTCATCACGGCAAGACCATCGGCGCCGACGACATGCTGTTTTCGTTGTTGCGCCTCACCGACCCCAAGCTGGCCTCGCCATTTGCCGGGCTGGTGGGGGCCATCGACCGCAATGCCTTGCGCAAGTTGGATGAACGCACGATCGAAATCGGCTTCAAGCACGGCCAGAGCTTCTTCCCGCTGGATGAAACCCTGATCAGCTTCGGCGGCATCGTGCCCACCGACTATGACCCGATCACTAATCCGGTGGGCGCCGGCCCCTATAAGCTCAAGCGTTTTGTACCCGGCCAGCGCTCGCTGTATACGCGGTTCGAGAACTACTACAAGCCCGGCCAGCCGTATGCCGACGAGCTGGAAATCATCGAATTCAAGGACCAGGTCTCCCGCGTCGCCGCCTTGCGCGCCGGGCAGATCGACGTGGCAAGCGGGGTGCAGGCCGAGCACAGTGCGTTGCTCAAGGCCGACGCGCGGTTGCAATTGAGCGTATCGCCGACCACCTCGTTTACCGGCTTCAACCTGAACCTGGCCAAGCCGCCGTTCGACGATGTGCGGGTGCGCCAGGCGTTCCGCCTGCTGGCTGATCGGCAGGAATTGGTGGACCGAGGCCTGAACGGTTTTGGCCGTATCGCCAACGACCTCTATTCGCCCCACGACCCGACCTACAACCATACGATTGCCCAGCGCCCGTATGACCTGGAGCAGGCGCGTGCGTTGTTGCGCCAGGCTGGCCAGACCGACCTGCGCGTGGAACTGACCACCACGCCGGGGCCGGGCGTCAACGCCGCGTTGGTGTTTGCCCAGCAGGCCAAAAAGGCCGGTGTCGAGGTGCGCGTCAGCCAAGTCGACGGCGCTGTGTTCAACGGCCCGCAACGTGAGCAATGGCAAGTGTCGCCAGGTTCCACACCGGCCCGTGGTTTCCTCGCATCGGCGCTGCATAACGATGCGCCGCTGGCGATCTACAACCGCAGCAACTTCCATGACCCGCGTTTCGACGACCTGTACCGCCAGGCCCTGGCCCAGCCCGACCTGGCGTTGCGCAAAGGCCTGGTGCATGAAGCGCAGCAGATTCAGCACGCGCGGGGCGGCCTGTTGATCTGGGGCTTCAGTGATGTATTGGACGCGGCCTCGGTGAAGGTCGGCGGCCTCACGCCGGAACAGACCACCTTCGCCTCCTGGCGCTTTGACGAGTTGTGGTTGAACCATGTCTGAGCCGCGCTGCAACACCCCACGCACACCTGCGTGGCTGTCCTGGTTTGTCGGGCGCCTGGGCTACGGCCTGCTGACCGCCTGGGTGATCAGCCTGGTGGTGTTTATCGCCACCCAGGCGCTGCCGTCGGACCCGGCGCGGGTGATCCTCGGCCCGGACGCGCCGCTCGACAGCATCCTCACGCTGCAACATCAACTCGGGCTCGACCAGCCGATTGCCTGGCAATACCTGCGCTGGCTAGGGGCGGCCTTGCGCGGCGATTTGGGGGTGTCCCTGGATTCCAACGTGCCGGTCAGTCACCTGCTGTGGGGCCGGTTTGGCTACACCCTGGTGTTGCTGGCGGGCGTCATCGCCGTGGTGGTGCCCACTGCATTGGCACTGGGCGTGGCGTTGGCGTTGCGGCGCGACAGCCGGCTGGATCGCTGGGGCCTGTCGCTGCTGATCTTTCTCAAGGCCACGCCGGGGTTTCTGCTGGCGATAGGTCTGGTGCTGCTGTTCTCCATGCCCCATATGGATTTTTTGCCGGCTGTGTCGATCCTCGACCCGGACCAGTCGCTGCTGCGTCAACTCAGGTTCCTGGTGCTGCCGGTGTTGGCCCTGAGCCTCACCGCCTTGCCGTACCTGACCCGCATGGTGCGCGCCGCCATGATCGAGGCGCTGGCGTCCGACTATGTGATTGCCGCCCGGCTGCGCGGGGTGCCGGAGCGGCGCATCGTGTGGCGCCACACCTTGCCCAATGCGCTGGTGCCGGCCATCCAGGGGGTGGCGCTGACCTTGCGCACCTTGATCGGTGGCGCGGTGCTGGCCGAAGTGATCTTCAGCTACCCCGGCATTGGCACCGCGCTCAACGCCGCGATCCAGATGCGCGACCTGCCGATGGTGCAGGCGATTGTGCTGGTGATCACCTTGGCCGTGGTGCTGATCAACCTGCTGGCCGACCTGTTGACCGTGCTGCTGACACCCAAGCTGCGCACGGCGCGGCGGGTGACCCTGATCCAACGCAACCGTCGCGGCATTACGCCCTGGTGGCGCCGTTCCCGAGGTGACGCATGAACGAGCCGCAAACCCTCAAGGGCCTGTTGATCACGCTGCTGGTGGTGGCCGTGGCATTGCTCGGCCCCTGGCTCGCGCCCCACGGGCCGACGGACATGGTCGGCCCGGTGTACGGCGCCCCCACGGGCGCGGCGTGGCTGGGGTATGACTTTTTGGGACACGACGTGCTGTCGCGGTTGCTCAGCGGTGGCGTATCGGTGCTGTGGATGTCGGTGGCGGCGGCGAGCCTGGCGCTGGCGGTGGGCACCACCCTCGGTTTGCTCGCCGGCTTGTCGCGGCGGCGGTTGGACCAGTGGATCACCTGGTCGGCGGACGTGTCTCTGGCGTTTCCCGACCTGATTTTGGTGTTGCTGATCGTCTCGATGCTGGGGCGTGCGCCGTGGCTGATCGTGTTGACGGTGTCGATTGCGTTCATCCCCGGCGTGATCCGCCTGGCACGCGCCAGCGCGGTGGCGGTGGCGGGGCAGGAGTTTGTCGAAGCGGCGCAGATGATGGGGTATTCGCGCCGGCGCATCCTGTTCAAGGAGATTCTGCCGAACATCCTCACGCCGTTGCTGGTGCACTTCGGCAACCTGCTGACGTGGGGCGTGGGCATGCTTTCGGGCCTGAGTTTTCTCGGCTACGGCGTGGCGCCACCGACGGCGGATTGGGGCTTGATGATCAACGAAAACCAGGCGGGACTGCTGGTACAACCCTGGGCGGTGCTGGCCCCGGCTGTGCTGATCGGTGTGTTTGCCTACGGCACCAATATCCTGGCTGAAGGTATCGGCCGCAGCAGCGCAGGGACGGGAGCAAAACAGCCATGAACGCCATGACCGAAATCGATAGCGCGGTGTTGAAGGTGCGCGACCTGCGGGTCGAATTGGCTGGCGAGGTGGACGTGGTGTCGGGCATCACGTTCAGCCTGCAAGCAGGGGAGATCCTGGGGCTGGTGGGTGAGTCCGGCTCGGGCAAGACCACCCTGGCCACCGCATTGTTGGCCCATGCCCGGCGTGGTGCGCAGATTGTCGGTGGCCAGGTGCAGGTGGGCGGCCACGCGCTGTTGAGCCTTGACAGTGAAGCCCTGCGCCGCGCCCGAGGTGGCCTGATCGGCTATGTCGCCCAGGACCCGGCCACGGCCCTGAACCCGGCGCTGCGCATCGGTCACCTGTTGCGCGAGACCTTGGCGGTGCACCCCTCGGGGTTGGACCGCGAGGCGCAACAGCTGCGTATCACGCAGACGTTGCGCGATGTCGGCTTGCCGGATGAGCCGGAGTTCTTGCGGCGTTTTCCCCATCAACTGTCCGGTGGCCAGCAACAGCGTGTGATGCTGGCACTGGCCTTTGTGCTGCGTCCACGCCTGATCGTGCTGGACGAGCCCACCACCGCCCTCGACGTCACCACCCAGGCCCACATCCTCGACACCCTGCGCCGCCTGTGCAAACGCCAGGGGGTGGCGGCGGTGTATGTGTCCCATGACCTGGCGGTGATCAAGGACCTGGTGGACCGGGTGATGGTGATGTACGCGGGGCGCATCGTCGAAACGGCGACGCGGGAGGCGCTGTTCAGCCGGCCGTCCCACCCGTACACCCGAGGGTTGCTGGCGGCGATCCCGGACGTGGCGGGCCGGCGTGAACTGCAGGCGATTGCCGGGCATGCGCCGGCACCGGGGCAGCGGCCTCAGGGGTGCAGCTTCGGGCCGCGCTGCGAGCGGTTTACCGAGGCGTGTTCGCGGGCGGAGCCCACCTTGCCGGTAGGCGTTGCCCATGCCGTGGCCTGTCTGGCGCCCCATGAGCAACCGTTGCAAACGGTTGCACTGACACCGATTGCAAGCGTCACGGCGCACACCCAGGCGCCGTTGCTGACGGTCAGCGCGTTGAATGTCGCCTATGACCGCCAAGTGCTGTTCGACATCAACGTACAGGTGCAGCCGGGCGAATGCCTGGCGCTGGTGGGCGAATCGGGCTCAGGCAAGACCAGCCTGGCCCGGGCCATTGCCGGCCTTGGGGAGAACGCCACCGGCGCATTGAGTTACGCGGGGCAGGCGTTACCTTTGCAGGCACGCCGGCGTGAGGCGGGGCAGCGGCACCCGATCCAGTACATCTTCCAGAACCCGTACCGGGCGTTGAACCCACGGCAAACCGTGTACCAGACGCTGAGTGCGCCCCTGGAACACTTCTTCTGCGTGAAGGGTGCAGCGGCGCGACAACGGGTCGAAGCGGTGCTGACGCGGGTGTCGCTACCGGCCTCGGTCGCCGACCTGTACCCCGGGAGTCTGTCGGGCGGCGAACGCCAACGCGTGGCCATCGCCCGTGCGCTGCTGTGCGAACCGAAGCTGCTGATCTGCGATGAAATCACCTCGGCACTGGATGTGTCGGTGCAAGCCTCGATCCTTGACCTGCTGCGCCAGTTGCAGCGCGAAGGGCTGACCTTGCTGTTCGTCACCCACGACCTCGGCGTGGTCCGTGCGATTGCCGACCGGGTGCTGGTGCTCAAGGCGGGCAGGGTGGTGGAGCAGGGCGCGGTGGATGAGGTGCTGGACCGACCGCAGGCGGCGTATACGCGTACGTTGCTGGAGCATTCGCCGTCGTTGCGGTGATGGATGGCACCGCGGTGCGGTGATCGCCGGCAAGCCGGCTCCTACAGGTTTTGCGGCGTATGCAAGTTTTTTGTGCACACGATCCACTGTAGGAGCCGGCTTGCCGGCGATGGCGTCCTTCCAGACACATCCAGAGCCAAAGTCCAGCCTCAAACCGCCAGGAGCCGCACTAGCCTTACCTGCCTGTATTCATCTCAGGAGGACAAGGATTGTCCACACGCCCCCACGCCAAACATTTACGTAATGGCCGTTACTCTGAAAGCGGCCAGATCTACATGCTCACTGCAGTCACCCAATATCGCGACCCCGTGTTTGCCGATTGGCAAGTCGGGCGATTGGTCGTCCAGCAATTCCGTCAGGCGCAAAACGATGGGCTTGCAGATTCACTGGCGTGGGTAGTCATGCCTGATCATTTTCATTGGTTGGTCGAGCTGAAACACAGCACCTTGCCTGCCTTGATGTTGGCCACCAAGTCCCGTAGTGCCAGGGCAATCAATGCTCGCCTGGGGCGATCGGGGCGCTTTTGGCAGAAGGGTTTTCATGATCGGGCAATCAGGCGCGAGGAGGATTTGCAGGCAGTCGCGCGATACATCATCGCCAACCCGTTGCGGGCCGGGCTTGTGACGCGGGTGCATGATTATCCGTTGTGGGATGCGATATGGGTGTGATTTTGCGGACGCCATCGCCGGCAAGCCGGCTCCTACAATGGAATATGTGGCGAAATCAAACCTGTAGGAGCCGGCTTGCCGGCGAAGCGTCACACGCCGTTACGCAACGCTTGCCTTCCTGCGCCGTGCCTCTTCCCGCACCGCCGGAATGATCCACCGCCCATAATCCACGGTGTCGTACAACGGGTCATAGCCTCGATTCAAAAACGTGGTCACGCCCAGATCGACGTAATCCAACAACGCCTGCGCCACTGTTTCAGGTGTGCCCACCAGCGCCGTGGTATCGCCATACGCACCCACGGCCGTGGCGGTTGGCATCCATAACGCGCGGTCATGGCGGTCACCCAAGGCTGCGGCTGCCAGCAAGCGTTCCGAGCCGGTGCCCTTGATGCGTTTGCTCCACGGGCTGCCCGCCGCAAACTGCGGGTTGGCCTTGATCTGCGCCAGTATCTGCTCCGCACGCTGCCAGGCCAGTTCCTCAGTCGCGCCCAAAATCAAGCGTACCGACAAACTCACCCGTGGCGCGCCAACCCCGGCCGACGCCGCGGCGGCCTTGAGCTTGGCAATCTGCTCCGCCACGCCACTCAACGGCTCGCCCCACAGCGCATACAAATCCGCATGCTTGACGGCGATCTGGTAGGCAATGTCGGAAGACCCGCCAAACGAGATTGGAATATGCGGCTGTTGCAGCGGCTTGACCGGTGAAAACGCGCCCTTGATGTTGAAGTACTTGCCCTCGAAATCAAACGGTTCCTCGGCGGTCCAGGTGCGGCGCACGATCTCCAGGTATTCATCGGTGCGCTGGTAGCGTTCGGTCTTGTCCAGCAGGAAATCGCCTTCCTGGGGTTCGGCGGTGATGCCGGTGATGGCGTGCAAGCGAATGCGCCCGCCGCCGGTGGTGTGGTCCAGGGTGGCGAAGGCGCGGGCGGCCACGGTCGGCGCGGTGAGCCCCGGGCGGTGGGCGATCATGAACCCCAGGCGCTCGGTGTGCGCGGCCGCGTAGGCGGCGATCTGCAGGCTGTCGGCGCTGCCGGGGCCGCTGGCAATGAGCACGCGGTCGAAGCCGGCGTGCTCGTGGGCGCGGGCGTGGTGGCGGATGAAGTCGAGGTCGAAATCCGGGCTGCGAACGCCACGGGTCTCGGACCATTGGCGGGGGAAGATCATGCCGACAAATTCAATGGACATGGAGCGCTCCTGGTGCGGATCAGAATTGATAGTCGACCTGAGCCAGCAAGGTGCGGCCAGGCATGGGTTGCAAAAAGGTGTTGGTGGAACCGGCCAGCCCGCTGACGAAGTTCAGTTCGTTGGTCAGGTTGAGCACGCGCAACGTGGTGCTCCATTGCGGCTGGCGGTAGTACAGGGCGAGATCGAGGTTGTACTCGTTGGGAATCTTCACGGTCTTGCTCAGGTTCAAGTACCAGCTGCTGGTCCACCAGCCGGACAGCTCGGCGCCAAAGCCGGAATCGAAGCGGTAGTCCACGTAGCCGCTGGCGGTGTATTCGGGGATCTGCACCGCGTCATAGCGCCCGGACGGCCGCTGATTGAGGCTGTTGTTGTCGCCGAACACCGTACCGTTATCGGGAATGAACCCCGCCGAGGCGAACCCGGCCTGGGAGGTGAACTCGTTGTAGGCGTTGAGCTTGGACAGGTTCAGGCCGCTGCGCAGGTGATCGTCCGGTTGATAACGCACGGTGGCTTCCACGCCCTTGATCATCAGCCGCGCGATGTTGTTATTGCTGTCGGGCGCCTGATCCCGGGCTTGTTTGAATGCGGCCAGGGTCATGAACAGCTGGTGTGGCACCGACTCGACCTTCACGCCCACCTCATGCAGCACGCTCAGGCTCTGGAAGGCCAGCGGGTTGAGACTGTTGGCGGTACTGCCACTGCCCCAGCCCAGGCCGTTGGAAAAGAACCCGGTGTTCACTGCCAGCGAGCGGTCGAAGGTGTAGTACAGCGTGGTGTTGTCGGTGGGTTTCACATAGGGACTGACCTGGAAGGCAAACAGCCGGTAGTTGTCGCTGTCCTGGCGCCGGCTGCCACCGGCCAGGGCGAAGGGGTTGTGGATCTCGGCCTCGATCCAGCTGCGGCTGGCGCCGATGTTCAGGCCGAAGTAATCGCCGTACTTGAGGTTGTGCTGGCTGAACAGGGTCTTGGTGGTCCAGGTGCTTTCGGCGGTGTAGGGCGCCACCGATTCCGCATACAGGCCATGCCCGGCCGCGTACATCGGTGGCAGGTTGAGCCAGCCGTAATAATTGGAATACTGCGGCACGCCCGGTTGGCCGATCCACGCGCCGTTGCCCCCGGCCGGGTTGCTGCCGTCGAGGCCGAGCAGGTCGCCCGGGTTTTTGCCGGACGGGTTCTGGGTCAGGTCATAGGCGTTGATAGTCGAGCCGAAACTGTTGTTGGCCGCAATCGACTGGTTGAACTCACGGCGATAGATCAGGCCGGTGTTGCTCTCATCGCGCAGGGTCCAGCCGCCCAATTGGGTTTCGTTGCGTGAGCGAAACTCGAAGCGGTTGTCGAAAATGTTGTCCTTGGATTGCACCTGGAAGGCGCCCACGGCGTCGGTGATGTCTTTGGAGCGCTCATAAAACGTGCTGTTGGCCAGGGTGATGGTCGGCGACAGGTCGGCCTCGATGCGCAGTTGTGTGGTGAAGCGCCGCGAGCTGCTTTCATCCTCTTTGCGTTGCCCGGTCTGTGACGACAACGACTGCTCGCCATTGCCCGCCAGCGTCGGGTCATACACCCAACCGCGCAGGCTGCCGGGGTTGGCCTGGGTGTTGGGCGAGGCGGTCTGGAAGCTGCCATCGACCACACTGTATTGGCCCTGGGCATTGCGCTGGCGCTGCACCCAACCCAGGGTTGGCGCATCGGCAGCACCGGAAGCAAGGACCGGCGACCACAGGGTGTTGCCGTTCTGGATGATCGGCGTCGCGCGCCCGGCGTAATACTTGCCGTGGTTCACCAGGTCCTGGGTGGCGCGGTTCCAGCCGTGGGTGATGTTGTAGTCGTAGTAGTTGTCGTAGCTGGCGTTCCAGTCCACGCGCACGTTGTCGTTGCGCCAGGCGAGGGCGCCGTAGAACGCGTCGAAGTTGTTGTCGACGTTGTCGTAGAAATCCTGCTGGCGCTGCTTGGTGATGCTCACGCGATACGCCAGGTTATCGGTCAGCGGGCCGGTGTTGTCGATGCTGAACTTGTTGGAACTGCGCGAGGTGCCGTCCGGCACCCAGGAGCCCAGTTCGCCACTGAGTTTGGTCTTGAATTCATTGAAGTCCGGCTTTTTGCTCAGGTAGTTCACATAACCGCCGCTGCCGGACACCGAGCCATAGGTCACCGAGGACGGGCCTGCAACGATATCGGCACCCTCATAGGCGTTGAAGTTGGCCGGGTGGCGCACGGCGTAACCGCGCTGACCGTCCTGGAAAATCTCCGAGCCCTGGGCGCGAAACTGCGGGGCGATACCGGCGTTTTGGCCGCCGCCCCGGGTGATCCCGGGGGCGTATTTGACCAGGTCGTCGGCGCTGTGGATCGAACCGTTGGCCAACTGCTCGGCGTTGATCTGCACCACCGAGCGCGGGGTGTCGAGCACCTTGGCCTCGGTGCCGCCGTACACCGAGGTCGGCGGACGGGTGGGCAGGGCGTCGTCATCGGACTCGGCGGCGCTCGCTTGCACCGTCACGGTTTGCAGTTGAGTGTCGGCGGCAAAGGTCTGCAGCGGCAAGGTTGCGGCCAGCAGCAGGGGTAAACGCAAGGCGATAGCGTGCATGGCAGAAATGCCCCATTAAAAAGAAATGAAAACGCAGATCCCCTGTAGGAGCCCGGCTTGCCGGCGATGAGGCCCTCAAGCCCTACGCCAATCAAAAGGACGCC
>NZ_JBWKRS010000059.1:0-18260 GCF_059419385.1 Pseudomonas sp. GW821-FHT05H12
AAACACCTCAGATTTGGGCGCCATCATAGCGCCCGATTGAAGTGTCCAAAATCATTAGGCCAGTTCAAGCCAGCTCCTACAGGGGTGTGTGGTGTGTCAGGTATTAGCGTTTCCAGGCGGCTGCATTGACCAGATTCTTCGGTCGCTCGCCGGCCAACGCCTGCAACAGATTATCCACCGCACACTTGGCCATCGCCTCCCGCGTCTCATGGGTGGCCGAGCCGATGTGCGGCGTCACCACCACGTTATTCAAACGCAGCAACGGCGAGTCGTGACTCAACGGCTCACGCTCGAACACATCCAGCCCCGCCGCCCGAATCGTGCGCTGTTGCAAGGCCTCCACCAGTGCCGCTTCATCCACCACCTTGCCCCGCGAGATGTTGATGAAGATCGTCTCCGGACCCATCAGGGCAAACTTTTCGGCGCCGATCAGCTTCTCGGTTTCCGCAGTCAACGGCAGCGTCAGGCAGACAAAGTCGGCCTGTTGCAGCAAGTCGTTCAAGCTGCGGTACTGCGCGCCAAAGCGCGCCTCCACCGCGGGTTTGGGCGAATGGCTGTGGTAGATCACCGGCATGCCAAAACCGAAATGCCCGCGCTGGGCCAGGGCTTCGCCGATACGGCCCATGCCGATGATGCCCAGGGTCTTGCCGTGTACATCGGTGCCAAAATGCGCCGGGCCGACGTTCTTGTTCCATTGGCCGGCGCGCACCATGTCGGCCAGTTCCACCACGCGGCGGGCGGTGGCCAGGATCAGCGCAAAACCGGTGTCGGCGGTGGTTTCGGTGAGCACGTCCGGGGTATTGCTGAGCAGGATGCCGCGCGCGGTCAGGTAGTCGATGTCGTAGTTATCGACCCCTACCGAGACGCTCGCCACGGCTTCCAGCTGCGGCGCCAGGTCCAGCAAATTGGCATCCAGGCGCAGGCTGGCACCGAGCAGGCCATGGGCGCCGGGCAGGGCGTCGCGCAGCTTGGCCAGGCCGGTGTCGTCGAGGGCTTCGATCAGGGTGACATCGGCCTGTTCATGCAGGCGGGCCATCAACGGCGCGGAGAGTTTCTTGTACAACACGACAGACTTTTTCATGCGGTCTTTACCTTCAATTCCAGGTTGGGCGCCGGCGTGCGGTCGCTGGCGCCGGGCTTGAGAAAAATCGTCAGTACCACCGACAGCAGCAACGCGCCGCTCATCAGCAGGTACGAGGCACCGGGCGAGCCGGTGCTGCTATTGAGGTAGCCCACCAGGTAGGAGCCGCCAAAGGAGCCAAGGGCGCCCATGCTGTTGATCAGCGCCATGGCACCGCCGGCCACGTTGGCCGGCAGGATCTCCGGGACAATTGCGAAAAACGGCCCGTAGGGCGCATACATGCAGGCCCCGGCGATCACCAGCAGGGTATAGGACCACCAGAAATGCTCGGCCCCCAGCACGTAGGAGGCGTAGAACGCGACGGAGGCAATCAGCAACGGCGGCCACACGAAGCGTTTGCGCTTTTGCAGTTTGTCCGAGCCCCACGACACCGCGAGCATGCCAATCACCGCCGCCAGGTAAGGCAACGCCGACAGCCAGCCGGCCTCGACCATATCCATCTGCAAGCCGGCCTTGAGGATCGACGGCAGCCACAGCACAAAGCCGTACACGCCGATGCTCCAGCAAAAGAACTGCAACGCCAGGATGATCACCTTGGGCGAGCGGAACGCTTCGGCGTAATTCTTCACCGCCTTGATGCCGACCTGCTCGGCGGCCAGGGCACTGTCCAGGTCGCGCTTTTCAGTGTCGCTGAGCCACTTGGCATCCTTGGGACGCTCGTCTGCCAGCTTCCACCAGATAAATGCCCAGATCACCGCCGGCAGGCCCTCGATGATGAACATCCAGCGCCAGCTGAAATGCTGCACCAGGTAGCCCGACACCACCGACATCCACAGCATGGTCACCGGGTTGCCGAGGATCAGGAAGGTGTTGGCCCGCGAGCGTTCGGCCCGGGTGAACCAGTGGCACAGGTACACCAGCATTGCCGGCATCACCGCGGCTTCGACCACGCCGAGCATGAAGCGTATGGCGATCAGCATGTAGGCGTTGGACACCACGCCGGTCAGCGTGGCCAGGCCGCCCCAGAGGATCAGGCTGACGAAGATGAGTTTTTTCACGCTGCGCTTTTGCGCGTAGATCGCCCCCGGCACCTGGAAGAAAAAGTAGCCAAGGAAGAACAGTGCTCCCAGCAACGACGACATGCCGGGGGTGATCATCAGGTCTTCGGCCATCCCGGAGGCAGCGGCAAAGCCATAGTTGGCACGGTCCAGGTAGGCCAGGCTGTAGGTGATAAAAACGATCGGCATGATGTACCACCAGCGGCGGGTGGCGAGTTTCAGCGTATCCATGGTGTGGCTCCTGAGCTTGTTGTAGTTGTGGCAACAGGGAGTGGTTTATGCAACGGATCGAACGGGCAGCTCTGAACGGGTGGGCAAGCCTTCCATGTCGCCACGGCTCTGCACGGCACGGCTGCCGATCCAGTTGCCGCGCTGGATGGCCTCGGGGAAGCTGAGGTTTTCCAGGAGTGCGCTGATCATGCCGACCGCAAAACCGTCGCCCGCGCCCACCGTGTCCACGACTTTTTCCACTGGCACGGCGGCGACAAAGCCCTGGTCCATGTGTGTGCGGTAGTAGGCGCCATCCGGCCCCAGCTTGATGGCCACGGCTTCGGCGCCCTGGTCGAGGTAGAAGGCGGCGATGTCGGCGGGGTCGTCGAAGCCGGTGAGCAAACGGCCTTCGCCCAGGCCCGGCAGTACCCAGTCGGCCAGGGCGGCCAGGGCGTTGATCTCGCGGATCATCGTTTGCGGGTTGGCCCACAGCGACGGGCGCAGGTTCGGGTCGAACGACACGCTGCGGCCCGCCTTGCGCATTTGCGTCATCAGCTCGCTGGACAGTTCGCGGGTAGCGTCGGACAAGGCCGGCGGAATGCCGGTGGCGTGCAGGTGGCGGGCCTCAAGCAGCGCCGGGCTGATGGCCGCCACCGATAAATGGCTGGCGGCCGACCCTTTGCGAAAGTACTCCACCTGCGGGTCGGCCCCGGCTTCTTCGCGGGACTTGAACTGGAAGCCGGTAGGGTGTTGCGGGTCAACCGCGACGTGCTGGCAATCCAGGCCTTCCTGGCACAGCGTGTCGACCACGAAGCGGCCCAGGGAATCGTCGCCCACCCGGCTCAGCCAGGCGACGTTGAAACCCAGGCGCGACAGGCCGATGGCGACGTTGCTGTCGGCCCCGGCAATGCGCTTGTGAAACTGCGCCACTTGGGCCAGGTCGCCGGTCTGCTCGGCGACAAACATCGCCATGGTTTCACCAAACGACAGGATATCGATCTCAGACATGGGCGTTCTCCGCACGGGGCTGGCCAAGCAGGGTGAGGGCGGCGACCTGTTGCGCGGTGACGTCGATCAGGTCATCGCCTTGCAACGGGAATTCCACGGCCCGGGTAATACCTTGAGTCATGTGCTTGAGCAGTTGTTCCCACACATGCAGGTCGGTGGCGTCAGGCGGTAGGGCCACCAGCTTGCCGTCCGGGCGACGGGCCACGGCCTTGCAGTGCAGGTAATCCACATGCCGGCCCAGCAGGCGAGCGGCGGTGAGGGCCGATTGGTCCTGCCACTGCCAGTTGCCGATGTCGAAGGTCATCTTCACCGGCAGGCCCAGGCGTTCGACGTCGCTGAAAAAACGTTGCAAGGGTTCGATGCGCCCGCCGTGCAGGGTCTGGTCGTTTTCCACCAGCAGTTTGACCGGGTGACGGTCGAGCAGGGCGTGCAGGCTTTCGAGGTCGTTGGTGTCGGTGAAGTAACCCAGGGACACTTTGAGCCAGCGCGAGCCGAAGGCTTGGGCGCGATCCAGGGTGGCGACCAATTCCGCATTCGGCTGGGCGCGTCCGGCGACCCAGAGTTCCAGCGGTGAAGAAAAAACGGATTCCAACTGATGTTGCGCCGCTGCCTGGGCCAATTCGGCGGGCTGTTCATGGGTCAACAGCTCTTCACGCCACTCGATGCGTCGGGCGCCTGCGGCCGCGAGCAACTCGACAAAACGCAATTGGCCCTGCTGGCGCACAAGGTCGGCGCCGTAGCTGGAGAGGCTGATGGAAACGGGGTATTTATGCATTGTTATTGACCTCTGAAACCGGTTTCATTTTTTCACACAATTCAAACTGTAGGAGCCGGCTTGCCGGCGATGGCGTCCTTGCTTACACCGCAAGGCTCATGGCCCAATCGCCGGCAAGCCGGCTCCTACAGGGGGGTAGTGGAGCCTCGGACGATGAGTTCGGGCAGGAAATCCAGGGTGCGCGTCGGTTCGGTGTCGCCGCGCAGGCGCTTGAGCAGGCAGTCGAACGCCGTGGCGCCAATGGCCTGGGTCGGTTGGGCGAGGGCGGTGATGCCGCTGCCGACCAGCGGGTACCAGTCCAGGTCATCCAGGGCGATCAGGCCGACCTCGTTGAACAGGTCGCAACCGAGGTTTTTCAAGGCGCGGGTACAGGCCAGCGCGGCAACGCCGTTGCCACAGAACAGCGCCTTGGCGCCGGGTTTGGCGAGAAAGGTGTGCAGGTGGTTTTCCAGCGTTTCATCGAGCTCCAATACGGCGCCGGCCAGGCCCGGGCGCTTGGCAATTTCGGCCTTGAAGCTGGCCTGGCGTTCGAGCCGTGAGCTGGTGCCATCGGTGGTTTCGCTGACCATCAACACGTCGCGATAACCCTGTTGCTGCAAATGCTCGACGGCCATGCGCACGGCGGCCGGGTTGTCCAGCCCCACCAGGTCGCTGTGCAAGGGCTCGACCTTGCGGTCCACCAGCACCAGGGGCATTTCCCGTTGCAGTTCGAGCAATTGATCGAGGTGATGGCCGAGGGTGTTCACGATCAAGCCTTCGATGTTGTACGAACGCAGTGCTGCAAGGTGCTGGCGCTCCTGCTCGTCATCGCGGTCGGTGTTGCACACCACCAGGCTGTAGCCGTGCTGGCGGCAGGCGGTTTCGACGCCGTGCATCACGGCAATGGAATAGGGGTTGCGGATATCGGCCACCAGCATGCCGATCAGGCGCGTACGCCCGCGTTTGAGGCCACGGGCCATCTGGTTGGGGCGGTAGCCAAGCTGTTCGATGGCTTGTTCGATGCGCAGGGCGATGGCATCGGAGAGCAGGGCGCGGTCGTCACCGATGAAGCGCGACACGCTGGCCTTGGAGACGCCAGCGCGTTCGGCAACATCATGCATGGTGACGCGGCTGCGCTGGGCGGCAGAAAAAGTGTTCACGGCCATCGACCTTCTGTTTTTATTGGAATGACTGAAACCGGTTTCAGGAAACCATCAAATGAGGAAAGTCGTCAAGTTGTTGTAGGACAAAGCCTGACAGCCGGTGCTTCACACCACCACGCTCAGCCACGTGGCCGCCAGCAGTAAAACCGCCATGCCCCGGTTGAAGCGCTGCATCGCCCTGGGCGACCGAAACACCCGCGCAGAACCCACGCCCAGCAGCGCCCACGTGCCCAGGCACGGCATGGAGACGAGGAAAAACACCAGGGACAGCAGCACCACCTGGCCTTGGCGTTCAGCCCCGTGGCCGGCAAACACGCTGACCACTGCGACAGCCATCATCCAGGTTTTCGGGTTGATCACCTGCAGGGAGGCGGCGCCGATCAGGCCAAGGGGCTTTTCAGTGGCCTCCACTTCGACGGCCTGGGGCGGCGCACGGTAGATCTGCCAGGCCAGGTAACTCAGCCACGCCACGCCGAACCCTTGCAGCGCAGTCTGTACCCGGGGCAGTTGCACCAGGGACTGGCCGACCCCGGTTCCTACCAGCAACACCAGACCTGCCGCGCCCGCGCAGGCGCCGAAAATGATCGGCAATGCAGCCTTCAAGCCATACCGCGCGCTGTTGCTCAGCACCAGGATGTTGGTGGGGCCAGGGGTGATCGAGGCGACAAAGGCAAACAGCATGAAGGGCAACAACGTGGACAGCATGGTCTGTGACTCCGGTAAACCAATCGATGGAGTCGATCTTCACAAGCCCGCGCCTTATCTGTCTGGAAGATTTGAGCAACGTTTGCGGTAAGCGGCGGGCGTGAGGCCATAGGCGCGCACGAACCAGCGGCCCAGGTGGCTCTGGTCGGCAAACCCCAGGGCAATCGCCACGTCGGCGGGCTGCTCACCCTTGGCCAACAAATGCCGGGCGCGGGCCAGGCGCAGTTGCACCAGATAAGCATGGGGCGGCAGGCCAAACGCGCTCTTGAACGCACGGGTCAGGCGGAAACGGTCGACGCCACAGGCCAGCGCCAGTTCGTCCATGCCCACGTCCTGGTGCAGGTGCGCATGCAAGTATTCCCGGGCCTTGTGCGCCACTAACGGCAGGCGCGGGTCGTCGCGATAGCGGGTGCGCCAATGAAGTTGCCCGGTGAGCTGTTCCAGCAGCTGGTCGGTGGCGCGCTGGCGCACGATGCGCAGTTCATTGCTGTGCAGGGTCTGGAAAGCGTGGCTGGTGGCGTGTGCCAGGCGGGGATCATTGATCAACGTGCTGACCACACTCAGTTGGCTGTTGACCGGTGCCTCTTCAAACACCGCGCTGACTTCCCGCGCCAACCAGTGCGGGTCGAGGTAGAGCATGTGGTAGGTAAAGCCGTCTGCGGTGGGCGCGTCGCCGTCATGCAACTCGCCGGGCTCGACCAGAAACACCTGGCCCGGGGTGCTGTTGTGCCGGGTGCGGCGGCAGTTGAATTGCTGCACGCCTTGCTCGGTCACGCCAATGAGGTAGCTGTCATGCCAATGGGGATCGTAGGCGTGGCCTTCAAAATGCGCGCGCAGGGTCTCGATGCCGGTGTCGGCGTCCTGGGACAGGTCGATCCAATTGTGCGCGGCCATGACTCACCGAGACGAATAAGGTCTGCCATTAGCGCCCGGTGGTGGGCGGGCGTCTAGAAGGTTTGTGCAGCCTCAACCGAACAGCCCGGCTGCGATGTTGATCGAAAACCCCAGAATCGCGGTGTTGAACAGAAAGCCGATCAACGATTGCCCCAGCACCACTTTGCGCAGGCTGCGCGTGGCCACGCCTACATCCGACGTTTGCACCGCCACGCCGATGGTGAATGAGAAATACAGGAAGTCCCAGTAATTGGGGGTTGTCAGGCCCTCGGCAAAGCGCAGCGCCGGTTCCTTGCCGTCCCAAGTGTAATAAAGCCGCGCGTAATGCACGCTGAAAATCACCCCGATCAACAGCCATGAGCCAATCACCGTCAAGCCGGTAAAGCCGTAGTGCAGCAGGCGTGCGGTGGTGGGCAGGTCCTTGCTGCCGACCAGTTCAAAGGTGATGGTTGCCAGGCTGGCAATGGCCGCGATGCACACCACGAACAGCACCAGGCCGGCGTTTTCATCTTCGATTTCGGCGATACGCTTCACGTCCGGCGCCTTGGCGCGGATAGTCAGCCACAGCATCAGCACCAGATAGGTCCACACGCCGGAGTTCCAGCCGATGAGGATTTTGCTGATCACCGTGTCGGCCGGTGCCAGCAGACCCACGGCAATACCCAGCACGGCAGCGGTGGAAAGGCGAGGGTGGGTGCGGGCGAGGAAGGGCATGGCGGCTCACAGCTGGCGAGGTGTGAACAGACTGTACCCGATCCCGAACGCAACCCATAACCCTTGTAGGAGCCGGCTTGCCGGCGATGGGGCCCTTGAGGACGCCATCGCCGGCAAGCCGGCTCCTACAGGGAATTTCGCCAGCCCAAGATACCCCTGGCAAAACACAAACCTGTAGGAGCTGGCTTGCCAGCGATGGGGCCTTTGAAGACACCATCACCGGCAGGGTGGTGCTGATCAGTCGGCTTTGTGGCGCTTGCGCACCAGTTTCATCACCACCACAAAGAACACCGGCACAAACACCACCGCCAGCGTCGCTGTGATCATCCCGCCGATCACCCCGGTACCAATTGCCTGTTGGCTGGCCGAGCTGGCCCCGGTGGCAATCGCCAATGGCACCACGCCGAGGATGAACGCCAGGGACGTCATGATGATCGGTCGCAGGCGCAACCGCGCGGCCTTCAAGGTGGCGTCGATCAGGTCTTCGCCTTGCTCGTACAGGTCCTTGGCAAACTCGATGATCAGGATCGCGTTCTTCGCCGACAGGCCGATGATGGTGATCAGGCCCACCTTGAAAAACACATCGTTGGGCATGCCGCGCAAGGTCACCGCCAGCACCGCACCGAGCACGCCCAGTGGCACCACCAGTAGTACAGAGGTCGGGATCGACCAGCTTTCATACAGCGCCGCCAAACACAGGAACACGATCAGCAGCGACAGGCCCAGCAGCAACGGCGCCTGGGAACCGGACAAACGCTCCTGCAGCGACAACCCGGTCCATTCCTGGCCCAGGCCGGCCGGCAGCTGGCTGACCAGGCGCTGAATCTCTTCCATCGCCTGGCCGGTGCTGTGCCCCGGGGCCGCTTCGCCGGAAATCGCGATGGCCGGGTAGCCGTTGTAGCGCGTCAACTGCGCCGGGCCCTGGGTCCACTTGGCTTCGACAAACGCCGACAGCGGCACCATCTTCCCGGCGTTGTTGCGCACGTGGATCTTCATCAAGTCCGCCACCTGGCTGCGCTGGTCGCCTTCGGCCTGCACCACCACCCGCTGCATGCGGCCCTGGTTGGGGAAGTCGTTGATGTAGGCCGAGCCGATCGCCGAGGACAGCACGTTGCCCACATCCGCGAACGAGACGCCCAGCGCATTCGCCTGTTTGCGGTCCACTTCCAGTTGCACCTGCGGCGCCTCAGCCAGGGCGCTTTCGCGCACGTTGGCCAGGATCGGGCTCTTCTCGGCCGCCGCGAGCAGCTGCGTGCGGGCGGCCATCAATGCGGCGTGGCCCACACCGCCACGGTCTTGCAGGCGGAATTCAAAGCCGCTGGACGTGCCCAGGCCATCCACCGGAGGCGGCAGGATCGCGTAGGCAATCGCATCTTTAAGCTCGCTGAACGCGGCGTTGGCACGGTCGGCAATCGCCGAGGCCGAGTCGTCGCCGCTGCGCTGGGACCAATCCTTGAGGGTGGTAAACGCCAGCGCGGCGTTCTGCCCGGAACCGGAGAAGCTGAAACCCATGATCATGGTGGTGTCGCCCACCCCAGGCTCCCCGGCGTTGTGCGCCTCAATCTGTTCGGCCACCTGCACCGTGCGGTTCTTACTGGCGCCGGGGGGCAATTGAATGTCGGTGATGGTGTAGCCCTGGTCTTCCACCGGCAGGAACGAGGAGGGCAGGCGCGTGAACATCAGCCCGAGGCCCACCAGCAGCACCAGGTAAATCAGCAGGTAGCGGCCGCTGCGCTTGAGGGCGTAGGCCACCCAGCCTTCGTAGCGGTTGGTGAGCTGTTCAAAGCGCTGGTTGAACCAGCCGAAGAAGCCGCCCTTGGCATGGTGCTCGCCCTGGGGGATCGGCTTGAGCAGCGTGGCACACAGCGCGGGGGTCAAGGTCAGGGCGAGAAAGGCCGAAAACAGAATCGAGGTGGCCATCGACAGCGAGAACTGTTGGTAGATCACCCCCACCGAACCCGGCATGAACGCCATCGGCAGGAACACCGCCACCAGCACCAGGGTGATACCGACGATGGCGCCGGTGATCTGGCCCATGGCTTTGCGCGTGGCGTCCTTGGGCGACAGGCCCTCGGTGGCCATGATGCGCTCCACGTTTTCCACCACCACAATGGCGTCGTCCACCAGGATGCCGATGGCCAAGACCATGCCGAACATGGTCAGCACGTTGATCGAAAAGCCCAGCAGCAACATGGTGGCGAACGTGCCCATCAACGCCACCGGCACCACCAGGGTCGGGATCAGCGTATAGCGCACGTTCTGCAGGAACAGGAACATCACCGCAAACACCAGTGCCATGGCTTCCAGCAAGGTGTAGACCACCTTGGTGATCGAGACCTTGACGAACGGCGAAGTGTCGTACGGGATCTTGTATTCCACATTGGCCGGGAAGTAGCGCGACAGTTCGTCCATCTTCGCCCGCACCAGGTTGGCGGTGTTCAGCGCGTTGGCGCCCGGGGCCAGTTGCACGCTGACGGCGGTGGACGGCTTGCCGTTCAGGCGCGTGGAGAACTGGTATTCCTGGCTGCCGACTTCCACGCGCGCCACGTCGCCGACGCGCACGGTGGAGCCATCGGGGTTGGCCTTGAGCACGATGTCGGCAAACTCGGCCGGCGTGGACAGCTGGCCCTTGACCAGGATCGCTGCGGTGATTTCCTGGGTCTTGGTGCCCGGCAGGTCGCCGATGCTGCCGGCCGAGACCTGGGCGTTCTGCGCGCTGATCGCGGCATTCACATCGGCCGGCGTCAGGTTGAAACCCACCAGCTTCTGCGGGTCGATCCAGATACGCATGGCGCGCTCGGCGCCATACAGCTGCGCCTTGCCCACGCCATCGAGGCGCTTGAGCTCGTTCATCACGTTGCGCGCCAGGTAATCGCTGAGCGCAACATCATCGAGCTTGCCGTCGTTGGAGGTCAGGGTCACCAGCAACAGGAAACCGGCGGAGACTTTTTCCACCTGCAAACCTTGCTGGGTTACCGCCTGGGGCAGGCGTGGCTCAACGGCCTTAAGGCGGTTTTGCACGTCCACCTGGGCCATTTCCGGGTCGGTGCCCGGCTGGAAGGTGGCGGTGATAGTCGCCGAACCGAGGCTGCTCTGGGATTCGAAATACAGCAGGTGATCGGCGCCATTGAGCTCTTGCTCGATCAGGCTGACCACGCTTTCGTCCAGGGTCTGGGCCGACGCGCCCGGGTACACCGCGTAGATTTCGACTTTGGGCGGCGCAACGTTGGGGTACTGGGCCACCGGCAACTGCGGGATGGCCAGCGCGCCGGCCAGCAGGATAAACAGGGCCACCACCCAGGCGAAGATCGGGCGGTCAATAAAGAACTGCGGCATGGCGGGTTATTCCTTTACCAGATGGCCCGAGGCAGGGCTGTCATCCACTTCGACTTTTTCACCGGGGCGCGCATGTTGCAGGCCTTCGACGACAATGCGGTCACCGGGCTTGAGGCCGCTGCTGACGATCCAGCGGTCCTCGATCACCGCGCCCAGTTCCACCGGCTGCTGGCTCACGGTCTGCTCGGCGTCCAGCAGCAACACCATGGGGATGCCCGCGCTGTCACGGGTGATGGCGCGTTGCGGCACGCTGATGCCTTGCTTGTCGACGGCTTGTTCCAAACGCACCCGCACAAAACTGCCGGGCAGCAGGTCGAGGTCCGGGTTGGGGAATTCGCTGCGCAGGATGATCTGCCCGGTGCCCGGGTCGACGCTGATCTCGGCGAACAGCAGCTTGCCCGGCAACGGGTACAGGCTGCCGTCGTCCTGGATCAGCGTGGCCTTGGCCTGGTCCTGGCCAACCTGCTTCAGGCTGCCGGCACGGAAGGCGCGGCGCAGGTCGTTGAGTTCGCGGGTGGACTGAGTGAGGTCGGCGTGGATCGGGTCCAGTTGCTGAATGATCGCCAGTGGCGTGGCCTCGTTCTGGCCCACCAACGCGCCCTCGGTCACCAGTGCGCGACCGATGCGCCCGGAAATCGGCGCGGTCACGGTGGCATAGCCCAGGTTCAGCTTGGCGCGCTCCACGGCGGCCTTGTTGGCGGCGACTTCGGCGTTGGTCTGGCGCAGGTTGGCGCGGGCGTTGTCGTAGTCCTGGCCGCTGATGGCGTTGCCTTCTACCAACTGGCTGTAGCGTTGCTCTTGCAGGCGCGCCTGGAAGGCGTTGGCTTCGGCCTTGCTCAAATTGGCCTGGGCGCTGTCGAGGTCGGCCTTGAACGGGGCCGGGTCGATGCGAAACAACACGTCGCCCTGTTTCACGTCGTGGCCTTCCTTGAACACCCGCTGCATCACCACGCCCGCCACCCGTGCGCGCACCTCGGCGATACGCGGCGCGGCAATGCGCCCGCTCAATTCGCTGGTGATGGAGAGGGGCTTGGCCTGCAGGGTTTCGATACGGACCTTGGCCAGGGGCATTTCCGGCGCTTGCTCGGCGGACTTGTCACAGGCACTCAAGGCCAGCGTCAGGGCCAGCAGGCAAAACGGCGCAAACAGATTCTTCGACATGCTCATATCCCAATATTGACTGGCGCATCCTAAAGACACCTGCGCCGTGGTGCTGTGAAGCTGTGTAGGTCGTGTGTGAAGAAATGTAAGGTGCGGCCCATAGTCCGCAAAGGGCGTATATCCTTGCACAATCCTGCAAACAACAAAGATCAAAATGTGGGAGCAGGGCTTCTGTGTAGGAGCTGGCTTGCCTGCGATAGCATCACCTCATTTTAGCTGGGAGACCGAGGTGACTGCATCGCAGGCAAGCCAGCTCCCACACAAGCCAGCTCCCACACACGCCCGCTGCCACATGGGTCTTTGCTCAGCCTACGAACCGTATTATCTGGAAACACCATGCCCAACATCCTCCTGGTGGAAGACGACGCCGCACTCTCCGAGCTGATTGCCAGCTACCTGGAACGCAATGGCTACCACGTCAGCGTACTCAGCCGTGGCGACCACGTGCGTGAACGTGCGCGCCTCAACCCGCCGGACCTGGTGATCCTCGACCTGATGCTGCCGGGCCTCGACGGCCTGCAAGTGTGCCGCCTGCTGCGCGCCGATTCGGCGGGCCTGCCGATCCTGATGCTCACCGCTCGCGACGACAGCCACGACCAGGTGTTGGGCCTGGAAATGGGCGCTGACGACTACGTCACCAAACCATGCGAACCCCGGGTGCTGCTGGCCCGTGTGCGTACGCTGTTGCGCCGCAGCAGCCTGTCCGAGCCCCTGGCGGCCAACGACCAGATCATCATGGGCAACCTGTGCATCGACCTGTCGGAGCGCACCGTGACCTGGCGCGAACAGGCGGTGGAGCTGTCCAGCGGCGAATACAACCTGTTGGTGGTGCTGGCCCGGCACGCCGGCGAAGTGCTCAGCCGCGACCAGATCCTGCAACGCCTGCGCGGTATCGAGTTCAACGGCACCGACCGCTCGGTGGACGTGGCCATTTCCAAGTTGCGCCGCAAGTTCGACGACCATGCCGGCGAAGCGCGCAAGATCAAGACCGTGTGGGGCAAGGGCTACCTGTTCAGTCGCTCCGAGTGGGAATGTTGATCCATGTTTCGTGTGCTGCTGCGCCTCTACCTGATCACCATCGTCACCTACAGCGCGGCGATCTACCTGATCCCCAAGGGGGTGATCCAGGTGTTCGAACACCGCTACATGAACTACAACATCGAGCAGTCCCGCGGCCAGCAGAAGCTGATCGTCAAGCAGTACCTGCGGGCGCCGGTGGAGCGCTGGTCCCAGGTCACCGAGCAACTGGGGCGTGATTTTGCCCCGCTGAAAGTGCAACTGCTGCTGCGCCAGGACGCCAGCTACACCCCCGCCGAAGAGTTGTTGCTGGAACAAGGCAAACCAGTGATCCGCCTCGGGGAGTGGGGCTGGATGGAAGAGGTCAGCTCGCCGATCAATGCGCAGTTCGTGGTCAAGCTGACGATCCCGCCCGACCCGATGGACATGAACCTGCTGTACTGGGTGATCAACGTACTGATCGTCGCCGCCTTGCTCGCCTGCCTGCTGGTGTGGCTGCGCCCGCACTGGCGTGACCTGGAGCGCCTCAAGAGCACGGCCGCGCAACTGGGCAAAGGCAACCTCAGCGAGCGTACGCAGATTCCGCCCAGCTCCAACATCGGCAGCCTGGCGTCGGTGTTCGACACCATGGCCGATGACATCGAACACCTGCTCAACCAGCAGCGCGACCTGCTCAATGCGGTCTCCCACGAGTTGCGCACGCCGCTGACCCGCCTGGATTTCGGCCTGGCCCTGGCACTGTCAGAAGACTTGCCGCCCGCCGGTCGCGAGCGCCTGCAAAGCCTGGTGGCGCACATTCGTGAACTGGATGAGCTGGTGCTGGAGTTGCTGTCCTACAGCCGCCTGCAAAACCCGGCGCAATTACCGGAGCGGGTCGAAGTGGTGCTCGATGAGTTCATCGACAGCGTGTTGGGCAGTGTCGACGATGAGCTGGAAAACCCCGAGATCGTCATCGACGTGGCGCTGGACTGCGCGGTGGAGCGCTTCAGCCTCGACCCGCGCCTCACCGCCCGAGCCCTGCAGAACCTGCTGCGCAATGCCACGCGTTACTGCGACAAGCGTATCCAGGTGGGCGTCAAGGTGTGCGCCAACGGCTGTGAGATCTGGGTGGATGACGATGGCATCGGCATACCGGTGGACCAGCGTGAGCGCATCTTCGAGCCGTTCTACCGCCTGGACCGCAGCCGCGACCGCGCCACCGGTGGCTTCGGCCTGGGCCTGGCGATCAGCCGGCGCGCGCTTGAAGCTCAGGGCGGCACCTTGACTGCCCTGGCATCGCCCCTGGGCGGGGCGCGGTTTCGCGTGTGGTTGCCCACCGTCAGCTGATCACAGCACCTTCACCGCACGGCCGATGGCCTGGATCGGCCCCGTCGGTTTGCCGGTGGGCGAGCCGTGCGGGTCTTCCAGGGTCAGTTCGAACAGCTGGTTTGGGCTGAGCGGCGGCAGCGTGTCCAGAGGCACCGACAGCGTCTCCCCAGGCTTGACCAACCCCAGGGATACCGGGCCTTGCCAGCCATCGCCCTTGGTCCAGAACTGCAAGGCCTTGTCGGCCGGCACGTGCATCGTGCCCAGCGGGATCAATTGAATGCGTTGATTGTTACTGGCCTGGATTACCCAGCCTGGGGCCTGATTTTGCGGGGCCACCAGCACCACGACAAAGGTGGGCTCAGCGGTGGGCGGGCGGGTCAGCAACAACGCTGCCAAGGCCAGCGTGGCGACCAATCCGGCGCCGGCCAAACCGCGCCACACCGCTAACAGATCCCACCACGGTGTGCGCGCCGTCGCGATATGGCGTTCGATGCGCTGCCACAGGTGCGCCGAAGGCGGTACGGGTTCCGCGAGGGCGGTCAGTGGCAACAAGCGCTGCTCCCAGGCATCGACCGCCGCCCGCAGTGGCGCATCATGGGGCAGGCGCTGTTCCACCTCGGCACGCTGTTCGGCGGGCAGGGTGCCCAGCACGTATTCGCTGGCCAGTTCGTCCAGTGGGTTACTCATGCCATGCACTCCCGCAGCGCGGCGAGGCTGCGTTTGATCCAGGCTTTGACCGTCCCCAGCGGGGTGTCGAGTTTCCGGGCGATTTCGCTGTGGGAAAAACCGTCGACGTAGGCATGCAGAATGCAGCTGCGGCGGGCGGGGTCGAGCTGCTCCAGGCAGCTGTGGATTTGCCCGGTACGAGCAGCGAATTCAAAGGTGTCAGTGGCAGTGGCTTGCTCGTGTTCTTCAGCTAATGGGATTTCGCGGTAATGGTTGCGCACGGCATTGAGCGCCAGGTGCCGGGTCACGCTGAACACCCAGCCACGGGCCGAGCCGCGACGGGGGTCAAAACTGCCGGCGCCGCGCCAGATCTTGATGAACGCGTCATGCACGATGTCTTCAGCCAGCGACTTGTCCCGCGCGATGCGCAGCGCCACGCCGAGCAAGCGACTGCTGTCGTGCTCATAGAGCCGGCGCAAGGCACGTTGATCGCCCCGGGCGCAGGCCAGCAGGCAGGCTTCGTAATCAAAATCGACTTCTGGCAAAGACACGTATTCCCACCACCGTAATATCGAACACCGCCCCTTGTAGGAGCTGGCTTGCCAGCGATGGCGGCGTTCCAGCCGACCTATTCCTCTACTGGTTCACCGTCATCGCCGGCAAGCCGGCTCCTACAGGGGGCAGCGTAGTCGAGTTTGGTCAGTTGGCGGCCCAGAAGATGTAGTCCGCCTGGTACTTCACCACTTCCTGCTTGCCCTTGTCGGCCACGGTGCAAGCACTGCTCGGCGCCACGCCGCCCTTGAGGGCAACCCGCTGGATATAACTCACGCCACTCATCGCCCCTTTGCCTTCGGCGGGGTTGGCCTTGACCAGCTGATACGGCAGGTTGCCCGCCCCCGACGGCGCCACCGCCAATTGTGTGCCGGTCACCTTCGAGCCGTCCTGGGCCTGCCAGGTGGCCGGTGGGCCGAAATAGGTGCCCACCTGCTTGCCGCTGCGATCATTGAGCACCGCCTTGGGCCCGACAAAGGTCCATTCCACCTGGCCCGCCGCGTTGGCCTTGTCGCGGCATTCGTAAGTGATTTCGCCTACGCCTGTGGTCTCCAGCGCCACCTTGTGGCCATCCGGCACCTTGATGCTGTCGGGAAGGCCGGTCTGGGCGAAAGCGGATGGCGCAGCGGCGAGCAGGGCAGTCAGGCAGAGCAGGGCTTTAGCGTTCATGGGTGACTCTCCATTGGGTAGAACAGCAGGGTTGCTGCAGGGACTACCCAGGGAAGGCACGATTGGATGCACCGATTAGAAAATAAACGATTGAGGGCGCACACTGTGGCCCCCGCTATACCTGAGGAGAGATTGGCAATGACTGGTGTTCACACGTCTGCTCAACAGGGTTTCTCGACCCAGGCCGTCACCTACGCCCAAGGCCGGCCCGACTATCCGCGACAACTCACCGGCTGGCTGACCGACGCGCTGCACATCGATGCGCAGGCCACGGTGATCGACCTGGGCGCCGGCACCGGCAAATTCACCCGCTTGCTCAGCAGCCTGGCGCCGACGCTGATTGCCGTCGAACCGGTGGCGGCCATGGGCGAACAGCTGCGTAAACTCTTGCCGGAGGTGCGCCTGCTCAACGGCACCGCCGAATCGATCCCTCTGGAATCAGCCAGTGCCGATGCAGTGGTCTGCGCCCAGGCCTTTCACTGGTTCTCCACCGAGGCAGCATTGGCAGAAATCCACCGCGTGCTCAAGCCAGACGGGCACCTGGGCCTGGTGTGGAATGTGCGCGATGAGTCGGTGGATTGGGTGGCGGCGATCACCGACATCATCACGCCTTATGAAGGCGACACCCCGCGTTTTCATACTGGCCGTTGGCGTGAAGCTTTCACCGGAGAGTATTTTTCCGCACCGCAGATGACTTGTTTTCCCTACCACCATGTAGGCAGCCCGCAAGAAGTAATCATGGATCGCTTCCTGTCGGTGAGCTTTATCGCGGCCTTGCCGGCTGCCGAAAAAGCCACGGTCACGGCGCAGTTGCAGGCGTTGATCGAGACCCACCCGGCGCTGCAGGGGCGTGACACCGTGGCGTTTCCTTATCAGACCCAAGCCTATGTCTGTCAGCGACTGGCGAAAAAGGCATAAAGTCAGATCACATTGATATAAGTCGTTATAAGAAAAATCGCTATCCTGCGGCCAGAAATTTATAAGGCCGCAGGTAGCTGTAATGGATGTGGGTAATATTGGTTTCGTGGTGGCTGGCCTGATCGTTGGTTTTATCGTCGGCATGACGGGCGTAGGCGGGGGCTCGTTGATGACGCCGATCCTGCTGTGGTTCGGGATCAACCCGGCCACTGCCGTGGGCACCGACCTGTTGTACGCGGCTATCACCAAGTCCGGTGGTGTGCTGGTGCACAGCAAGAACAAGAATATCGACTGGACCATCACCGGCTGGCTGACCCTGGGCAGCGTGCCAGCGGTGCTGCTGACCTTGTGGTTCCTCGCCAGCCTGCACACTGACCCTAGCGCGATGAATGCGGTGATCAAGCAGGCGTTGGGTGTTGTGCTGTTGCTGACGGCCCTGGCGATCCTGTTCAAGAAAAGTTTGTTGGCTTTTGCCCAGCGGCATGCGGGTGACAGCTATCACATGAGCCCGCGTAACCTGAATGCGCTCACCGTGGTGACCGGGGCAATTTTGGGGACCATGGTGGCGTTGACATCCATCGGCGCTGGGGCGCTGGGGACTGTGGCGTTGTTTATCCTTTATCCGTTCCTGGCTACCCGGCGGTTGGTGGGGACTGAGATTGCCCATGCCGTGCCGCTGACCCTGGTTGCGGGGTTGGGGCATGCGAGCATGGGGAATATGGATTGGCATTTGCTGGGGTTTTTGCTGATGGGGTCGTTGCCGGGGATCTACATTGGCAGTCACATGACTGGGAAGGTGCCGGATGGGGTGTTGCGGCCTTGTTTGGCGGTGATGTTGATGACCATTGGGTATAAGTTGGCGTTTTGAGCTTTGGGTATATCCGTTATTTGGGTAACGGCTGCTTATGGTTCCGCTCTTACAGCGGCTCACTTTTGATAGAGCGCAAAAGTAAGCATGGGCCTGTCTCTCTGCAGCGGACGCCAAGAAGCTGGCTATCCAGTCTTCTGCCTCAAGCTCTTTGCATATTCGTTCGGAGAACGATATC